>JBGPVQ010000113.1:0-8003 GCA_041491785.1 Gemmatimonadota bacterium
AAGGCGTCATCGAGGTCGGCCGGGGAGAGGATCAGGTCCGACGGGAGATCCTGCTTGTTGTACTGCAACACCAGCGGGATTTGCCGGATGTCGACGCCCTGGTCGAGGAGATTCTCCTGGAGGTCCTGAAAGCTCTCCAGGTTGTCGTCGAACCGGCGCGCCTGGCTGTCCGCCACGAAGACGACGCCGTCGGCGCCCTGCAGAACCAGCCGCCGGGTGGCATTGTAGTACACCTGCCCCGGAACGGTGTAGAGCTGGAAGCGGGTGGTGAATCCGGAAATCACCCCGAGCTCGAGCGGAAGGAAATCGAAGAACAGGGTCCGGTCCGACTGGGTCGCCAGGGAAACCATGTTCCCCCGGCGCTGTTCCGGCACTCGCCCGTGGATGTAGAGCAGGTTGGTCGTCTTGCCGCATCGGCCCGGACCGTAGTACACCAGTTTGCAGGTGATCTCGCGGGTGGTGAAGTTCACGAGCGGCATCGATTCACCGTCCGAACAGCGCGCGAAGGCTGCTGTTGAGCTCGTCCTCGAAGTTCTCGGCGAGCACCTGGCGTGGCGGTTCCGCCGCCGGCGCCGCCTTTCCGAGATCCTCGGCGAGCCGGGCGAAGAAATACTGCACCAGCCCGAGCGAGGTCTCGTCGCCGAACACCACAAGGCCGAGCCAGCGGCCCCGCGGCGTGTCGAAGGCCGCGAGGTAGATGCCGAGTCCGGTCCCCTGGTGCACCACCGCGTCGAGCGGGCGGATGCCCATCACCTTGGCGAGCTCAAACGTGGAGGCCATGATCCCGGCGCCGAGTGCGGAGGCGGCCATCACGTCGAGGGATCGCGTGAAGCCGTGCTGTGCCACCACCTGCCCCGAGGACGTCATGAGCAGCGTGAGGCGCGCGGCCGATTCCTTGAGGAACCCGCCGAGCGGCGCTTCGACCCACGGCTCGATGGCGCGCATCAGGCCGCCCGCTCCGCCGCCCGGAGAAGGACCAGCCGGAGCTCGCCCGCGTTGACGTCCGGCGAGGTCACCGCGACCACGAGCAAGCCGGCACGGGCCGCCGCGGCAAAGAGCCCCCCGTCGGTGCCCTGCAGATGGAGGAGGACCGGATCGGGGTGACCGAGGGCGCCGGTGACCCCGCGCATCCGCGCGGCGAGGCTCCCGGCCAGCGCCGCCACGGCGCGGCCATCCACGCCCTCCATGACCGTTTCCGCCACTACGATCCCGTCCTCTCCTGACACCACCAGTGCACCCCGCACTCCGGCGATCCGGGTCAGCCCATCCAGCAGCGCGCGGAGCATCAGCGGAGGTCCTCCAGCCAGCGTCGCGCGGCGGCCGCAGCCCGGTCGGCCAGCAGCGCGAGCCGGCCGGCGGGCACCTCCCGCGGGCGCTGCACCAGGAGAACCGAGTCGATGGTGGGAGTCCGCAGTTCGAAATTGGCCGGCACCCCCTCGATCGAAATCCTTCGCCAGGGACCGAGCGCGAGGAGCCGCGCCGCGCGCTCCGCTTCCCGGGACACCCCGGCGAGTGCGGCCGCCACCGCATCGCCCGCGTCCCGCCCGTCCGCGGCCCGCAGGCCGCCCGCCAGGACGCGGCCCTGCGGATCCACCAGGAGGGCGAGCCCCGGCTCGGCCTCCAGCGCCCGGAGCGGATCGGGGGCCGGCTCCGCATACCCGGGGACCCGCTGCGCATTGGCCGCCTCCCGTACCCGTTCGAGGGCGGTGCGCAGCACCGCGTCTCCCGGCGCGAGCTCTACCGCGCGCTTGAGGTACCGCAAGCTCCGGGAGTGATCGCCGGCGCGGTAGCAGAGGAACGCCAGTCCCTTGTGCGCACCAAGGTGGTCGGGATCGAGGCGGAGGACGGTGGTCCACGCGTCGAAGGCCGGATCCCCTTCACCCCGATCGCTCCGGATCCGCGCCACCAGATCGTAGGCGCCCGCCATTTCCGGGTAGCGCGCGGAGCCCTGCACCGCCACCGTCAGCGCGGCGTCCAGTTGCCCGCGCCGCCGCAAGGCCTCCGCCAGCGGCAAGAACACCAGGCTGGAGGGATCCCGGGCCAGCTGGGCCGTCAGCGCCTGAATGTCGTCGGCACTCACTTCACACCCCGGAGCTGATTCACCAGAAAGCGCGCTGCCGGAACCACCGCCGCGATGTCCTGGGTGTGGGGATCCTCGGCTGGCCCCTTGGCCGGGAGCGCGAGCCACGCCTCGAACCCGTGCACCGCCTCCTCGAGTCTGCCGGAGCCCAGCAACGCCCAAGCCAGGAGCCGGAGCGGCTTGGCGCCGCCCGGGTCCAGCCGCGTCGCTTCGCGCAGCGCGCTCTCGGCCTCGGAAAAACGCCGCTCGGCAAGCAGGATCGAGCCGACCAGCAGGTGGGTGCGGGCATCCTCCGGAAACCCGTCCAGCGCCGCCTGGGCGGCGGCCCGCGCCGCCTCCGAATTGCCGGCGCGAAGCTGCGCCTCCCCCTGGCGGAGCAACGCTTCGGCGTCTCCCCGCGGCGCGGCCTGGGCCGACTCCAGCGCCGGGTCCCGCAGCACGATAACCCCGGCGCTGGCGAGCCCGAAGAGCGCGCGGGCCACGTCGAACTCGGGCTCCCCGAGTGAAAGCGCGATGGCCTGCACGTCCCGCTCCCCATCGGTGGCCGAAAGCACCCGCCACTCGAACGGAGTGAGGGCGAGCGATCCGGTCTCCTCGGAGCCGCCCACGGCCAGGCGCGCCACCACCCCGAGATGGGCCACCCGGCCCTGGATGCGTGACCACTCGTCGATCCGGCGGGCCCCTTCGAGGAGCAGGTGTTCCACCGAAATGCGCAGGTCGGTTTCCCGCGGAATGACTTCGGGAGCGCACTCCTCGAACACGAAATACCCCTCCGACCACCCAAGCATCGTGAAGACCACCTCCTCGATGTGGGCGCGGACCTGGGTCTTGAGCTCCCGGTCACTCAGCGCCCCGGAGGCGACCAGGATCTCGCCGATGCGGCGGGAGTCGCCCTGGGTCTGGAGGTCGCGTGCGCGGGTGAGATCTTCCTCCCGGATCTTCCCGGCCCGAAGCAGCGCCGTGCCGAGGGGGTGCGGATTCGACTGGATGGACGCCGCCACCACCGCGGCCTCGTGGAACCAGATCGTGCCCTCGTTCTGGCGCAGAGCGGAGGTGATGAGCAGCGCGCCGGTCTTCCGGCCCAGGTCGAGCAGCTGGAAGACATCATGGATTCCAAGCTCGCGGAGCGGGCCCTGGATCGCCATCTCAGGACTCCGCAGGCTGGAGGATGTGGGCCAGCTCCTGCGCCGAACGGGCCTGCGCCCGGGCCGCCGGTGCCAGCGGTCCGGTCGGCGCGAGAGCGATCACCCGCCCCCAATCCGCGATCGCCGCTCCGAAGCGGCGGAGCCGGGCCAGCGACAGGCCCCGGTGGAACAACGCCACGGTGTGCTCGGGGTGAAAGCGCAGCACCCGATCGAAGGCGGTCACCGCTTCGGCGGCCCGGCCCTCGTCGGCGAGGGTCCGTCCCAGCAGCGCCAGCGCCTCCAGAGCGTACGGCTCCGCCAGCAACAGGTCTACCAAGAGACGCGTGGCCTCGGCGGTGAGGCCGGACCGACGCAGCAGGTCGCCCAATGCCAGACCGGCATCCAGAAAGGTGGGCAGCAACTCGAGCGCACGTTGATACGCGGCGCGGGCGGCCGCGGGCCGCTGCAGCTCCTCCTCGACCACCCCCTTCTCAAACCACGCCTGGACCAGGCTGGGGTCCAGCTCGAGCGCTCCGGTAAAGGCATCCAGTGCGCCGCTGCGGTCGCCCAGCTGGTGGAGCACGCTGCCCCGGAGGAGCTGGAGATCGGCCCGGCCGGGCGCCAGCGCCAGCGCGGCCGCCGCGTCGAACGATGCGCCCTCTAGATCGCCGATGAGCTGTCGAGCCCGCGCCCGCGCCACCAGGGATTCGCCCCGCTCCGGCGCGAGGGAGACGGCCCGGTCCGCCACCACGACCGCTTCCTGACCGCGGCCCAGCTCCACCAGAGCCCCGGCCTCGCCGAGCAGAATGTCCGGGTCGTCGGGGGCAAGCGCCGCCGCCTCGCGAAACCGCTCCAACGCCTCGCCCCAGAGACCGCGCTTGGCGAAGACCTCGCCCAGGAGCGCCGCGCCGGTCGCCGCCGGCGCTCCCCGGCGGACCGCGCGGTGCACCTCGGCCGAGGCGGTGTCGAGCAGTCCCTTGCCGATCAGGTCGCGCACCAGGCTGAACGGATCCTCCCTGGACACCGGCGGGGCCGCGGGCTCCCGGGGGGCGAGCTGCCCGAAGAGATCGTCGAGCAGGCGAGGGTCGAAGGCAAAGTTCTCTCCGGCGGGCTGGGCGCCCGGGGTTGTCGCCATCGACGGCGGGACGGGCAGGAGGGACTCCTCGAACTGCAGTTGGATGGCCAGGACGTAGTTCTGCGGCACATAGAACGGATCGAGCTCGAGTGCCCGCCGGGTTTCCCGGAGGGCGTCATCGAACGCACCGAGCTGGCTCAGCGCGAAGCCGAGGTTGTACCGCGCCGGGGCGTGGTTGGGATCCCCCTCGACCGCGCGCGCGAAGGCGTTCCGGGCGTCCTGGTAGCGGCGGAGCTCCATCAGGACCAACCCCACTCCGTTCCATGCCGCCGGATCGTTGGGCACCGCGGCCAGAACGCCACGGTAGGCTTCCAGGGCCTGATGCGGCTGACGCCGCTGGAGGTGCAGCAACCCGAGATTGAGCAGCGCCGCGAGAAAATCCGGCCGGGCGCGGAGCGCCGCCTGGAAGCCATCGGCGGCGGAGCCGCCGTCGGCGTCGGTGGCCAGGGCCACACCGAGGTTGTTCCACCCCAGCGCATAGGTCGGATCGGCCTCCACCGCGCGGCGGTAGGACGCCCGAGCTTCCTCGCGACGCCCTGCCTGGTGGAGGCAGACCCCGCGTTCGTTCCACAGTTCGGCGTTGCCGGGCTGACGCGCCAGCAACCGGTCGTATAGATCGATCGCTGCGCCGAACTCCTTGCGGAGGAGATGGGTTTCCGCCATCGCCTCGAGCGCGGTGGCCTCATCCTCTCCGGCCTCGAGCGCCAGCCGGCATTCCCGCAGCGCCTCGGTGAGGTACCCTCGTTTGCGAAAGGCGACCGCCAGGCTCAGGTGCGCCTGCAGCGACCCGCTGTCCCGGGCGCCCCGCGCCGCCGCCCCGCCCACCGCCCGGCGCGGCGCCGAGCCGCGCTTCCCGCCGATCAGCAGATTGGGCTGGGCGGTTCCCAGAGTGGGATTCAGGGCGATCGCCCGGCGGGTGGCCTCCCGCGCCGCCTCATGGTGGCCCAGGTCGCCGTAGAGGAAGCCCAGCAGGTAGTGGACTTCGGCGTGATCGGGATTGAGCGCGTTGGCTTCGGTGAGAACGGTGAGCGCCTTGTCCGTCAGCCCCCGGTTATAGAGCGCGCGGCCGAGGTAGAGCCGGGCCACCGAGCTGTCGGGATCGAGTTCGCACGCCCGCCGGAACCATTCGGTGGCCAGCTCCTGCCGGCCCCGCGCCTGTTCGACCAGCCCGAGCTGCAGCAGCGCGGTGCCGTCGGCCGGGTGATTGCGGAGCAGCTCCTCGTATTGCTGGACGGCCAGGTCGTGCTGACCGAGGGCCAGGTAGGCGCGCGCCAGCTCGAGGCGGTCGGCCCGCGCGTTGGGGTCGCGGGCCAGGTGCTCGCGCAGTTGCCCGATCCGGTGGTCGTAGTAGCCCGACTCCCGGTGCACCGTGTCGAGGTTGTCCTGGGCGACCCGCATGTCCGGGTCGAGCTCCATGGCGCGGCCGAACGCGGCGATCGATTCGGGGATCAGCCCCCGTTCGTAATAGAAGACCCCGAGATTGTTCTGCGCACCGGGATCGGAAGGGTCGATGCGCCGGGCGAGCGAGCGGAAAGCGTCGGCGTCCCGGCCGGTCGGTGCGGCCGCCGGCATGGATCAGCTGCGAATGCTAATCGCGTCGAAGATGGCCCTCAGGGAGGCGGGGTCCGGCATCAGGAGGAACTGCCCGCTTAGCGCCTCCTTGGAACCCTCGATCCGGAACGTCGTCTCCACGCAAAATACGGTATCCCGATCGTGCCCGAAGTTGAGATAGGCAGTGGTAAGCACCGCTCCCGCGAGGTCGATCACCAGCGCAGGCACCGAGGGCACCAGCATCATGCCGAGGAAATCGGACAGCGCGTTCATATAGGCGGAGCAGAGGATGTTCCCGGTCTCCTTGATGGTGGACTGCTGCATCGCATCGAACCCGGGGCCGGCGCTGGGCTTTCCGAGCAGCATTTCACACAGCGCGTGCGCCGATCGCTCGCCCAGCACCACGAGGGTGCGGCCGGTGAGATCACCCATGACGTGCATGAGCACCCCGGCAATGACGGTGTCCGGAGGGCCGACCAGCAGCGCGACGTCCTCGAGGCGGCGGACACTTACCTCGGGCACGCTGATCATGATCTTGCGGCCGGTCATCTGGGAGAGGGCGGTCGCGGCATGCCCCGCCCCGATGTTCGCCACCTCCCGGAGCGCATCGCGCTCCAGGTCCGACAGCGTCCCCGCGTCTGCCATCTGAGCTCCTCCGACTAGAAGAGAGCGGCCGGGTCGAGAATCAGGGCCGGGGCGCCGTCGGGCAGAATCGTCGCCCCGCCGACCCACGTGGGGAGCCCCGCCGGCGCGGCGAGCTGCTCGATCACCACGTCGTGTTGTCCGAGCAGGGTATCCACCAGGAGTGCGGCGCGGCGGCCGCCGACGTCGACCACCACCACCGGCCGGCGCCCGGCAAGCCCCTCGCCGAGCCCCACAACGGTCCGGAGGTCGGCCGTGGGTACGGCTTCCCCCCGTAAGGTAACCTCGCCCGTTGCCGCCACATGCACCGTCGCCTCGGCCAGCAGGCCGAGCGGAATCGCGTAGCGCTCCTCCGCCACCCCGACCAGAATCGCCCGGACGATCGCCCGGGTGACCGGCAGGTGGATCAGGAAGGTGGTTCCCCGGCCTGGCGCGGTCTTGAGCTCCATCCGCCCGCCCAGAGCCCGGACCCGGGCCAGCACCGCGTCGATCCCGACTCCCCGGCCCGAAACCACCGACACTTCGGTCTTGGTGGTGAAGCCCGGGTGCGAAAGCAGGCGGAGGAGGCCGCTGGCGTCGGGCATCGGCGCGTCCCGCTCCAGCAGTCCTCGCTCGATGGCGCGCCGGTGGACCATGGCGCGGTCGATCCCGCGCCCGTCATCCGCGACCGTCACGGTGACTTCGTCGCGCGCCCGCTCGGCCCGAAGCCGGATGTTTCCCTCTCGGGGCTTTCCCGTCGCCGCCCGCTCGGCGCCGGGCTCGAGTCCGTGATCGACGGCGTTGCGCAGGAGGTGGGTGATCGGATCCGCCAGACCGTCGAGCACCGAACGGTCCAGTTCGATCTCGGTGCCCTGAAGCTCCAGCTGCACGTCCTTGCCGAGCTCGCGCCCCAGGTCGCGCACCATGCGGGGAAAGCGGTCGAACACCTCGTCCACCGGCGCCATGCGGGCCCGCAAGACGCCGCTCTGCAGCCCGCTCACCAATCCGGAGATCCGCCCGCTCACCTGTTCGAGCTCGGAGCCGATTTCGCGGTCCGCGATCGCCGCGAGGCGGTTCCTCGCCACGACCAGCTCGCCGACGTCGTTCACCAGCGCGTCGAGGCGCTCCAGGTCCACCCGAACCTGACGCGCCGCCAGCCGCACCGGGATCGACGCCCGGCTGGGCCGTTCGTGCAGCCGGCGCTCCGCGATCGGCATTTCGCCGGTGCGCATGGCCACGATCGGCACCAATTGGGCGAGTGCCTCGATCAGGGCAGGCGCGGGAGCCGGAGTCTCGGCCTTGCCGACCGCCTCCACCCGTTCGGCGATCCCGTCCACCGCGCGGAACAGGGCGTCGACGATTGCCGGGGTCGGAGTGAGGCTTCCCTCCCGGACCGCCCCCAGCACCTGCTCCACCGCGTGAGACAGCTCCGCAAGAGACTCGAGTCCCAGCGCGGCGGACGAACCCTTGATGGAGTGGAAGGCACGAAACA
>JBGPVQ010000114.1:0-7937 GCA_041491785.1 Gemmatimonadota bacterium
AGCCGGAGCACCGAAGGCAAACCCGCGAACCGACAGTTCAGGCGGACGCCGACGGGAGAAGAACGGAAGAGGGATCTTCCGACTCCGAATAGCCGGTGCGAACCGGGGCGGCCCTTGGGGAGGGTCGCCCCGGTTGCCGTTCGCACCCGGCATCCCTTTCCTGGACTGGGCCGCGTTATCGGGCCAGGAGGAGTCCGGGTAGTCGCGCCGTGCACGCCATCACGTGGGTGATGGCGTCGACGTCGTAGTGGTCACGCGAGCGATACGAATCGAAGAATGCGTTGAGCCGCGACACCCGGTCCGGCCAGGCGCAAACCGCCTGGAGCCCGAGGGCAACTCCGTAGTTCGTGAAGGCGAACTTGACCGTCCGCGCGCCGGGCTCCCGGCAGAAGTACCCCGGCGGCTCGACCCACATTCCGTCGAGTGTCGCCAGGGCGCGCTGGCGCTGGACCCGGGCCCACGGGCGGTCGGGCTGGAAATGGGTCAGCCACAGCATCATCCCCAAGCCCAGATCCTGGCTGATGGCGAGATTCGGGCTGCTCGCCTCGACCAGCGACTCCATGTCGCGGAGCTCCGAAGCGAGCGCAACCGGATCGATAAGCCGGTAGACCACCGCGGCATGGAAGGGATCGAGCGCGCCGAACCCGTAGCCCGGGTATGGTCCGCTCAGGTCCTCCCGCATCTTCCACAGCACACCGCGCCCCGGGACGAAGAACGCCGGGTGGATGTCGCGCACCAGGCCGATGGCACGAGCCCGGTAGTCGGGGCGAACCTCGGAGAGGCGCCAGAGGGCAAACAGCCACATCCCGAGGTAGTGGAAGTACTGGCCATCGCGGTCCGGCGCCTCACCGATCCGGTACCCCTTGGGCCGACCCAGGATCCGATCGACCTCAGCCACCACCGCCTCGGCCTCCCGGAGCCAGGCCTCTCCGCCGAGGATTCGGTGGAGGGTGAGGAGCAGCACCACCCCGAAGGCGTCGGTCCAGAGGTACCGCATCCCGTTCGGCCAGATTTCCCGTTCCCGCATCCGGCGGAGCCGGGCGAGGACGAACTCGACGTCTTCCGGCATTCGCTCCTCAGACCCCGAAGGGATAGGTCTCGGGCGGGCCGCGATGTTGGGCCGGAGCGGACAAGGGGGTAACCGCCTCCGTCTCATCGAACCAGCAGTACTCATCGAATTGCCGGGGGAGCTCGGCCTCGAAGTAGTGGCTCTCCAGCTCGGTATCGGGGCGATAGATCACGCCGATGGCGCGCTCCAGGCGCGGCGGCGAGAGCTCCTCGCGCACCGCGTCCCGCGCCGGATAGCGAAGCGGCAGAAGAAATGCCGGGATCTCGGTCGCGTGGCAGAGCCACTCGTAACTGGCGGCATGCGCCGGCCGCACCCGCATCCGCTCCATGGGACCGTCCCAATTCGTCGCGGCCGCGACGGTCCCGTGATCGGTGCCGAATCCCAGGAGGTACGCCGCGGAACCGAAGGTCCGGCGGCAGAGTTGGCCGACGTTGTGTTCACCCATGGCGCCGAGCTCGGTCGCCGACGCGTCCCCGATGTGGGAGTTGTGTTCCCAGACCACGGCGCGGCAGGAAGGTCCGTGGAATTCGAGCAGCCGTTCGAGGGTTTCGAACATGTGGGTATCGCGGAGATTCCAGGACTCCACCGAACCGTAGTACATGCGGCGATAATACCGTTCCGCGTCGACCACCAGCCGGGCGTTCTGCGCCGCGTCGAAGAACCGCTCCCCGTCACGCTCGAGATACTCCAGGCGGCGGGCCAGGAGATCCGTCAGCATCTGGACCGCCGGTTCCTCGCAGGACCGGTAGCGGCCGGAGACCGCGAGCCGTCCGTAGACCGCGGGATCGCGCTGCCATGGGGTCAGGCAGGCGTAGCGCTCTCGGGCCACGGCCGCGGAAGCAGGATCCACTCCGTCCAGGTAGGACAGCACCGCTTCGATGGAGGTATACAAACTGTAGAGGTCGAGGCCGTGCAGCTTCACCCGGCGGCCGGCATCGGGCTGCTCACCGTTCCTGACCCTTAGCCATTCGACGAAGCTGCCGAATTCGGCGTTACGCCACATCCAGGTCGGAAAGCGGGTGAAGGCCTCCGACTGGGTGGCCGAGGCCGGGAGATGGCGGATGTAGCGATCCAGCCGTGCCGCGTCAGGCCAATCGGCCTCGAGGGCCACCGCCGTGAATCCCTTCCGCTCGATCAAGGCCCGGGTGATCCGCGCCCGCATGCGGTAGAACTCCGCCGTACCGTGGGAGGCCTCTCCCAGGAGCACGACGCGCGCGTCGCCGATCCGCTCGAGGAGGCCCTCTATCGGAGCGGACTCGATGTTCTCGATCCGTTCGCCGACCTCGCGCAGCAGGTGTACGACCGGTGCGGCGTGCCGGAGGGGAGCGACCCCGGGGATAGGCAGGACCGGCCGCTCCCCGCCCTCACTCCACCCGCCCGCGCCGATCAATGGCACGAACCGCACCGGTCCGAGGTTCTCCCGCTGATAGCGGTCCTTCTCGACCCGGGTGATCCGGAGCAGCTCCTGCTCTCGCGGCGTCGGTCCCAGGGGAATAACCAGGCGGCCGCCGACCTGGAGCTGGTCCAGCAACGCCGGCGGAGCCTCGAAGCCGCCGGCCGCGGTCACGATCCCGTCGAACGGAGCGTGCCGAGGCCATCCCAGGGTCCCATCGCCGACCAGCACGTGGATGTTCGGATAGCCCAGGCGCCGGAACCGCTCCTCCGCCGTCAGCGCCAGCGGCTCGTGACGCTCGATGGTGTACACCTCGTTCACGACCCGGGAGAGCACCGCGGCGGCATAGCCGGATCCGGTGCCGACCTCGAGCACCCGGTCGCTCGGCCGCGGGGCGAGCGCCGCGATCATCGCCGCCACGATGTAGGGCTGGGAGATCGTCTGTCCTTCCTCGATGGGCAGCGGGGAGTCGTCGTAGGCGAACTCGGCCAGGGCTGCGGGGACGAACGCCTCTCGCGGTACCGCGCGCATCGCGGCGAGCACCGCCGGATCCTGGACCCCCCGGGCCGCGACCTGGTGGGAAACCATCCGCTCTCTCAGCACCGATGAGTCTGGCATGCCCCGAGCCCTCAGTGTGCGACGGAAGGAAGTCTGGGCGGCAGGGGATGAAACGAGGGTGAAACCGGGACGAAGCGATCGGCCCCGCTGTCATCTCTGAACGCACCTTCAGAGAGGCTTCAGACCCTGGCCACGCTGCGTGGTCTAGACTCCACCTGGAGGCCGTCATGACCGCGACACCCCTCGCCCCGAGGCAAGCCGCTCCGCCGTCCAGTGTCTCCCCGGCGGAGGCGGTGTTTCGTGCCCGCGGGCTGGTCAAGACCTACCGGATGGGCGATGTCGAAGTGCACGCGCTCCGCGCGGTAGACCTCGATCTCTATCGGGGTGAGCTGGTCGTTATCCTCGGGCCGTCCGGTAGCGGCAAGTCCACTCTGCTGAACATCCTCGGGGGCCTCGACGTCCCGACCGCCGGCACGGTCCACTTCTTCGACCATGACCTCACGGCGGCGAATGAGCGGGAGCTGACCCGGTTTCGTCGCGAGCACGTGGGGTTCGTGTTTCAGTTCTACAACCTGATTCCGAGCCTCACCGCCCGGGAAAACGTCGCGCTGGTCACCGAGATCGCCACCAACCCGATGGACCCCGCGGAGGCCCTGGGGCTGGTCGGGCTCACCGGCCGGCTGGACCACTTCCCCGCGCAGCTCTCCGGTGGCGAACAACAGCGGGTGGCGATCGCGCGCGCGGTGGCCAAGCGGCCCGACGCGCTGCTCTGCGATGAGCCCACCGGCGCGCTCGATTTCGAGACCGGGAAGCTGGTCCTCGAAGTCCTGGAGCGGGTGAACCGGGAGCTGGGCACCACGACCGCAGTCATCACCCACAACGCGAGCATCGCCGCGATGGCGGATCGGGTGATCCGGCTCCGCAGCGGCAGCATCGTCGACATCCACCGCAACGCGCATCGGGCGCGCCCGGAGGAGGTCGCCTGGTGACCGGCATCCGCATGCTGGATCGGAAGCTGCTGCGGGACCTCTGGCACCTGCGCGGCCAGATGGCCGCGGTCGCCGTCGTGGTCGCCTGCGGTGTCGCGGTGGTGGTGACCACCCGGACCTCCTACACCTCGCTGCTCGAGTCGAGGGCGGTCTACTACCGGCAATACCGATTCGCGGACCTGTTCGTCTCCCTTAAGCGAGCGCCGGAGTCGGTTGGCGCGGCGCTCGGCGCTATTCCGGGGGTGGCCGGGGTCGACACCCGGGTGGTGATGCCGGTGACGCTCGATGTCCCGGGACTCCCGGAGCCCGCGACCGGCCGCCTCGTCTCGGTGCCCGAGCGGCGCCGGCCGCTCCTCAATGACCTCCATCTCCGCCAGGGACGCTGGCTCGAGCCCGGCAACCGGGACGAGGCGATCGCGAGCGAGGCGTTCGCCACGGCAAACCACTTGGCGGTGGGTCAGACGCTCGGCGCGGTGCTCAACGGACGCTGGCAACGGCTCCGCATCGTGGGGATCGCCATCAGCCCGGAGTACGTGTACGAAATCGGAGAGGGAGGGCTCTTTCCCGACAACCGCCGCTTCGGGGTGTTGTGGATGAGCCGCGAGGCGCTGAGCCCCGCGTTCGATCTGACCGCCGCCTTCAATGATGCGGTCTTCCAGCTCTCGCCCGGCGCCAGCTCTGCCGACGTCATCGCGCGGGTGGACGCGGTGCTCGCCCGCTACGGCGGGCTCGGCGCCTACGGCCGCGCCGATCAGGTGTCGGCGCGATTCCTGAACGATGAGGTCGCGCAGAACCGGGTGTCCGGCACGGTGATTCCGGCCGTCTTTCTCGGGGTCGCGGCGTTTCTGCTCAACGTGGTGCTCGCCCGCCTGGTGAGCACGGAACGGGAGGCGATCGGCGCGCTCAAGGCGTTCGGCTACGGCGATCGCGCCGTGGGCTGGCACTATCTCAAGCTGGCCCTGGCCGCGCTCCTGGTGGGCGCGCTGGTGGGGGTCGGCCTGGGAGTCTGGCTCGCGGCCAAGGTGAACGCTCAGTATGCCGCGTACTATCGCTTTCCCGCCTTCGTCTTCCGCCTCGATTTCACCGCGCTGGCCCTGGCGCTGGGCACCACGATCGTCGCGGCGCTCGCCGGAGCGGCGGGTGCGGTGCGGCGCGTTGTGCGGCTTCCTCCCGCGGCAGCCATGCGTCCCGAAGCCCCGGCCCGCTTTCGACCCGGGCTGTTGGCGCGAGCGGGGCTGGAGCGCCGGCTGGGCGTGCCCCCGCGGATGATTCTCCGCAGCCTCGAGCGGCGTCCGGCCAAGGCGCTGCTCTCGGTCCTCGGCATTGCCTTCGCTGCCGCGATGCTCCTGGTCGGCCGGTTCTTCGTCGACGCCATCGGCTACCTCGGCGACGTCCAGTTCCGCCATGTCCAGCGCGAGAACCTCGCGGTCGTGTTCAGCGCACCCCGTCCCGCGACGGTGATTCACGAGCTCGAGCACCTGCCGGGCGTGCTGGCGGCCGAGCCGTTCCGCAGTGCCCCAGCGCGGCTGCGCGCCGGGCATCGCTCCCGGCGCGTGGCGCTGCTCGGCCTGTCGGCCGGCGGCGAGCTGCGCCAGCTGCTCACCCGCAACCTCACCCCGGTTGCGCTGCCGCCCCAGGGCCTCCTGCTCACCGCGAAGCTCGCCGAAATCCTGCGGGTCACGCCCGGCGATACGCTGACCGTCGAGGTGCTGGAGGGGCAGCGCCCGGTCCGGCGCATCGCGGTCGCGGGGACGGTGGACGAGTTGCTGGGACTGTCGGCATACATCGATCGGCGGGCGCTCCAGCGGGTGCTCGAGGAGGAAGGCAGCGCGACCGGGGCGTTTCTCCGCACCGATCCCACCAGGGCGGCGGCCCTCAACGAGCGCCTCAAGCACCTCCCCGGCGTAGCGGGGGTGTCCAGCCGGGACGCGGCACTCGCGAGCTTCAAGGCAACGCTGGCGCAGAGCATCGGCATCGTCACCACTGTGCTGATCGGTTTCGCCGGCTCGCTCGCGGTGGCGATGATCTACAACACGGCCCGCATCGCGCTGTCCGAGCGGGGGCGGGAGCTGGCGAGCCTCCGGGTTCTGGGGTTCACCCGGGGCGAGGTGGCCTCCCTCCTGCTGGGCGAACAAGTCCTCTTCACCACCGGCGGCATTCTCGCCGGTCTCCTGCTCGGCTACGGCTTCTGCGCGGTGCTGGCGGGACTTTACCAGTGGGAGCTCTTCAGGATTCCCCTGGTCGTGAGCGGGTCGACCTACGCGTTCGCGGTGATCGTGGTGCTCGGCGCCGCGGCGGTTTCGGGATGGCTGGTGCGCCGTCGGCTCGATCGGCTGGATCTGGTCGCCGTCCTCAAGAGCAGGGAGTGAGGGTGTCATGAATCGTTCCCGCAAGCGCCTGGCATGGGGGGGGGCAGTCGTGACGGTGGCCGCGCTCCTCGTCGCGCTGCTTCGGCCCGCGCCCATTGCGGTGGAGACGGCGCGGGCCGCCCGCGGTCCGCTTCGGGAAACGGTGGACGCGGAGGGGCAGACACGAGTCCGGGATCGGTATGTCGTCGCCGCCCCGGTCGCGGGCCGCGTCGGGCGGCTGGCCCTGCAGGAGGGCGACAGCGTCGCCCCGGGGCAGGTGCTCGTCGCGATGTACCCCGCGCCGCTCGACGCCCGGGCCCGCGAACAGGCGCAAGCCCGTCTAGCCCAGGCCGAAGATGCCCACCGGGCTGGGGCGGCGGCCGTGGCCCAGGCGCGGAGCACCGCGGACCAGGCCCGCCGGGGTAGGGCGCGCGCCCAGGAGCTGGCGGCCAAGGGCCTGATCGCGCCGGAAGAGCGAGAACGCTCCGAGCTGGGCGCCGCGACCAGCGAGCGGGAGCTCGAATCGGCGGATTTTCGGGCGCAGGCGGCGGCACACGATGTCGAGGTGGCCCGCGCCGCGCTGCTGGGCGAACGCGCGGGGCCACTGGTGCTCCGATCGCCGGTCCGGGGGCGCGTGCTCCGAATACCGGAGCGGAGTGAGCGGGTGGTTGCGGCGGGGTCCCCGCTGTTCGAGCTCGGCGATTGTTCTCGCCTCGAGATCGTCGCCGATCTGCTCTCCTCGGACGCGGTGAGGGTCCGTCCGGGCGACCCGTTGCTGGTGGAAGGGTGGGGTGGTCCCGCACTGCATGGCCGACTGCGCCTGATCGAGCCATCCGGATTCACCAAGGTGTCGGCGCTCGGCATCGAAGAGCAGCGGGTGAACGTGATCGGAGACTTCGGGGAGCCCGCGCCCGGACTGGGTGACCGATTCCGGATCGAGCTCCGGATCGTCACGTGGGAAGCTGCCGCCGTGCTTCGCGTCCCCGGAAGCGCGCTCTTCCGTCAGGGCGATGGCTGGGGGGTGTTCGCGCTCGAGAAGGGGCGGGCGGCGCTTCGATTGGTCACGGTGGGGCATCGGACTCCGTTCGAAGCCGAGATTCTCGGGGGGCTCCACGACGGAGACCGGGTGATCCGGAATCCGACCGATCGCATCGAGGATGGTGTCCGAGTCCGCGCCCCTTAGGCCTCCGCGGATTCGACCGGGGTCGCTTGGTGGAAATAGCGTCCCGGTGTGGTGCCGAACACCCGGCGGAACGCCGCGACGAAGGCGCTCAGACTCTCATAGCCGATCGCGATGGACACGCTGGTTACCGTTGCCCCCTCGGCGAGCAGCTGCAGCGCCTGCAGCAGGCGGGCCCGCTGCCGCCAGGCCCCGAACGCCAGCCCGGTTTCGCTCCGGAAGATCCTCTCGAGGGTGCGCGGGCTCGCATCCGACCGTCGGGCCAGCTCCCCCAGCCTCAGGCGCTCTCCCGGCGCGCCCCGAACCAGCGCGGCCGCGCGCACCCCGCGGGGATCGCGCGGCGCCGGCAGGTCGAGCGGGGCCCGGGGAAGCACCGCGAGCTGATCGAGCAGCACGTCCA
>JBGPVQ010000115.1:0-7913 GCA_041491785.1 Gemmatimonadota bacterium
CCCGATCTCGCTCATTGAAGAGCTGGGAGCGATCGCCTGGGCCCACCAGGAGGTCGAGCGCGGGACCGCGGTGCCGATGCCGGAGGTGGAAGCCGTCGTGGCCTCGCTCAGCGCCACGATTCACTCCGAACGGCGGCTGCTACTACCGCTACTAAGCATCAAGGAGTTTGATCAATACACCCTGACCCACTCCTGCAACGTGGCGGTGCTGACGATGGGCTGCGCGGAGCGCCTCGGTCTCGACCCGGCCTCGGTGCGGGCGATGGGCGTGTCGGGGCTGCTGCACGACATCGGCAAGGTGAAGATCCCGCACGATCTCCTGGTCAAGCCGGGCCGATACTCCGAGCAGGAACGCGAGCTCATTCAGAAGCATCCCAGCGACGGTGCCAAGATCATCCTGGACCAGCATCGGGGCTCCGATCTGGCGGCCGTCGTCGCGTACGAGCACCACATTTTTCTCGACGGCCGCGGCTATCCCGCGCTCCAGTTTTCCCGAGGTTGCCATTACGCCAGCCGGATCGTCCACGTGTGCGATGTCTACGACGCCCTGTGCACCAACCGGCCGTACCGGCAGGCCTGGGACCCGTCCGAGGCGCTGGCATACATCGAGAAGGAGGCGGGGGTCGAGCTCGATCCCGAAGTCGCCACCGCGTTCGGGGCCATGATCCGGGAGGCGACGATTTGCCGTATGCCCATGGCCAGCGCGTCCTCCGACACCACCCCCCTCTCCTCCGGCCCGTGAAGGGGGTATTTTTCGGCCGATCGATCCAACCTCCCGTGAGGACGCGATGGCCCCAGAACCCCAGATGACCCCGATTCAGCCGGCGCGGCTGGTCAAGGAGCTCCAGAAGCTCACCGAGGGCAGGAAGAGCGGCGAATACACCCCGCAGGAGTACGAGCATCGGTTCGCGAGAATGGTGGGGGAGCTGCGTGACCGACACATCGCCGGCAACCGCGCCGAGATCCTCGCGGCCATCACCCCCCTCAAGACCGACGGCACCCTCGATCCCGGGGCGTGGGAGCGCTTGACCAAATCCCTCGGGCTGGCGTAGCCGCCCCGGGGGCGCCACCCGCTGTGGCAGTGCCCATGAGTTCGGTCCTCCGCCGCCCCACCTCCACCGTCCGCGTCGGGTCCGTTGCCGTCGGCTCCGGGCACCCGATCGTCGTGCAGTCGATGACCAACACCGACACCGCCGACGTGGAGAGCACCGTCGGGCAGGTGGCGGCGCTGGCCGAGGCGGGCAGCGAGCTGGTTCGGGTGACCGTGAACAACGAGGCGGCGGCCGTGGCGGTGCCGGGCATCGTCGCGGGCCTCGCGCGCCGCGGGCTCTCCGTTCCGGTGATCGGAGACTTCCACTACAACGGACATCTCCTCCTCAGCAAATACCCGGAATGCGCCCGGGCCCTCGCCAAGTACCGGATCAATCCTGGCAATGTCGGGGGAAAGCGGCGGGACGAAAACTTTCGGGCCATCGTCGCTATCGCGCACGCGAACCAGAAGCCGGTGCGCATCGGGGTCAACTGGGGCTCGCTCGACCAGGACCTCCTGACCGCAATGATGGACGCCAACGCCAGGGCGGCCGAGCCGCGCGACGCCCGCGACGTCACCATGGAGGCGATGGTCGAGAGCGCCCTCCGCTCCGCCCTCCTGGCCGAGGCCGCCGGGCTGCCGCACGATCGGATCATTCTTTCCGCCAAGGTCTCTGGCGTGCAGGATCTGGTGGAGGTCTACCGCCGGCTGGCCTCCCGGTGCGACTACCCCCTCCATGTCGGTCTCACCGAGGCGGGGATGGGCATGAAGGGGACCGTGGCCAGCGCCGCGGGGCTCGCCATCCTGCTCCAGGACGGGATCGGCGACACCATCCGGGTTTCCCTCACTCCCGCCCCCGAGGGCGACCGGACCGAAGAGGTTCGGGTGGCGCAGCAGGTGCTTCAGTCGCTGGGACTGCGGAGCTTCACGCCCCAGGTCACCAGTTGTCCCGGGTGCGGCCGGACCACCAGCACCTTCTTCCAGCAGATGGCGGAGGACATCCAGGGGCATTTGCGGACCCGGATGGCGGAGTGGCGGACCGCTCGACCCGGCGTCGAGCGGATGAGCGTCGCGGTGATGGGCTGCGTGGTGAACGGCCCCGGCGAGTCCAAGCACGCCGATCTGGGGATTTCCCTTCCCGGGACCGCGGAGGAGCCGCGCGCGCCGGTGTATATGGATGGGCGCCTGCTGACCACGCTCAAGGGCGAGCGGATCGTGGCCGAGTTCCTGGCCATCCTGGACGACTACGTCGACCGGCGGTATCCGGCTTGATCCTCTCCGATGCCATCGCGGTGAGCCGGCCGCTCAGCGCACTCCCGGCGCTCTTCCTCGCCGGGGTAATCACCAGTGTCACCCCGTGCGTCTACCCGATGATTCCAATCACCGTGGGCGTGCTGGGGGGAGCGGGGGCGGCCACCCGGACCCGCCGGCAGACCGTGGTGTTTACGCTACTGTACGTGCTCGGCCTGGCGCTGGTGTACGCGTTACTCGGGCTGCTGGCCGGCCTGAGCGGTTCGATTTTCGGGGCGGTGAGCTCGAACCGCTGGGCCTACCTCGTCATGGCCAACATCCTCCTCATCGCCGCGCTGGCGATGCTCGACGTGTTCCCGGTGAGCGCCCCGGCCCGGCTGGTGGCCTGGGCCAGCAGCTTCGGCGGCCGCTCGGCGGGCTCGGTGTTCCTGATGGGGGCCACGTCCGGTTTGGTCGCGGCGCCGTGCGGCGCACCGGCCTTCGCGGTGGTGCTCACCTTCGTGAGCCGAACCGGCAGCGCGGTGCTCGGCTTCCTGTATCTATTCGTCTTCTCTCTCGGAATGACCGCGCTGCTGATCGCGGTGGGGCTTTCGGCGGGAACCCTCGCCGCGCTGCCCCGGGCGGGCGCCTGGACCGGCCGGGTCAAGAGGGCCGCGGGCGTTCTGATCCTCGCGATGGCGGAGTACTACCTGGTGAAAGCGGGGATGGCATGGTGAACCATAAAGTCTCCCTGGCCCTGCTCGGGGCTCTCCTTTTCATCGCAGCTCCCGCCCGTGCCCAGATCGACGCCGGGATTCCGGTCGGCTCCAAGGCTCCGGCGGTCGTCATCAATGATATGGACGGCAAACCGGTGGATCTCGGCGCGCTGATCGGGAAGAAACCGGTGTTACTGGAGTTCTGGGCCACCTGGTGCGCCATCTGCAAGGCGCTGCTCCCGGAGCTCGACCGGGTGCATCGCACCTACGGGGACCGGATCGAGATTCTCGGCGTGAACGTCACGGTGAACGACTCGAAGCGCCGGATCCAGCGATACCTCGAGGCGCACCACCCACCGTTCCGGGTCCTCTTCGACGACAAGGGGGTGGGGGCGAGGGCGTACGATGTGCCGGCTACCTCCTTTATTGTGATCGTGGACCGATCGGGGAGGGTCGCCTACGTCGGGCAGGGGGAGAATCAGGACCTGGTGGGGGCGGTCCGGCGGGCGGGTTTGGCTCCATAGGCTCCGGTGGAACGCCATTCGATGCTCACTGCGCGAGGAGAATCGCAGTCGGGTCCGAGCCCAGGCGGCAATCCAGCGCCTCGATAAGCTGGCTCAACATCTTGAAGAGCAATAGTTTGCGACGGTCGGGATAGCATCCGGCACACGGATTGCCACCAGAGCCTCCCGGCCTCGGCCTCCGGGGGGAGTGCAAGCCAAGACAGTGTGGGTGAGCAAGTTCGGTCTCTTGACCCGATCCGGCTCGAAGCTTATCTTGGCCCGTTGTAGACAAGCCAACCCCTCGTGTGCTGTTCCAGGGGACGACCCGGTTTCACCGGGAGAGCGGCGGGAATTTTTTCGCGCTCTCTCGATGCTCACCTGTGGTGCGCCCGGGGACGGGGGAGTGCGCTTTCGTGCGCGTTGCGGGCAAGAGTGTTCAGTCGCAGTGGGTAACCAAAAGCTGTCATCACTTTCATGAGGGGGAGTAATGAGCAAGCTCTATCGTTCCGTGCTGTGGTCCGGGCTCGTGGTGGCCGGCGTGGCGGCGTGCGGTGACGACGTCACCGTGCCGGTCCCGCCTGCGCCCGTGACCGTGGTCCACAGCGTCAGCGTCACCCCGGATGGGGTTCCTCTCCTGGTGGGCGCCACGCTGCAGATGGTCGCGTCGGTGAATGCCGATGCCGGTCTCGCAACCACGGTCACCTGGAACACCGCTGCCGTGGCCGCGACCGGCAAGGCCACCCTCAGCGCCACCGGTCTCTTGACCGGCGTCGCGGCGGGTGCAGTGGGAATCCAGGCCTGCTCGACGGTAAATCCCGCCGTCTGCGGCGGTGCCACCGTCACCATTACGACCACCCCGCCGGCGACCGTCACCAGCGTCACGGTGACCCCTGGCCCGAACGTGAGCTTCGTGGTGGGGCAACCCCCGGTCACCTTCGTCGCGGCGGTCATCGGCACCAACAGCCCGGCCCAGACCGTGACCTGGAGCACCGCGTCCGGTGCAACGAACGTGGTCAGCGTTGGCGCTGCGACCGGAATCGTTACCGTAGTCGGTGCCGGAACCGAAGTCGTCAAGGCCTGCTCCACCGTGGCCCCGACCGTCTGTGGCAGCTCGTCGGTTAATGTCCAGGTGGCTGCGCCGACTCAGGTCTCGATTTTTCAAATCCAGCAGGGCGGCACCACGGTTGACCTCAGCAACGTCTCGGGTCAGGTGGACGTCACCCTCAACGTCGATCCGGGCGCCGGAAGCCTGGTCAAGGTCCAGGTCCTGGTCGACGGGGTAGTGACCGCCGAACAGTGCTTCCTGGTCACCTGCCCGGTGTCGCTGCGGGCCGCGGCGCCTGCCGCCCATGCCGTGCAGCTGGTCACCCTGCCTTTCAATACCCGCCAGGTCAAGAAGCTGACCAACGGCCTCTACATCCCGGTGTCCTTCAACGGCTCGCGGCTGTTCTCGGCCAAGCTCTTCACCTCGCTCATCACATCGGGCGTCTCGTCGAACGTGCAGCCGGTCGTGCTGCAGAACGCCGACTCCTGGGTCTCCGGCACGACCCCGGTGCTGTCGCCGGCCTCGACCAGCCCGAGCTTCGTCGTGGGTTCGACCACCTGGTACAAGGCGGACGTCAACTTCGTCGGCGGCGCCAACTACATCTCGTTCTTCCCGGTGACGCCGGAGATCACCTTCTCGTCGGTCTGCGGCTCGAGCGGCGACGCGGTCGTAGCCAACCCCTCCCTCGTGAACGCCTACCTGACCGGTATCTCGTTCGCGGGAACCTTCCCCTGCGCCAGCAGCACTATCGAGAGCGCGGTTTCGATCAACGACCCGGTCGGTTCCGTCACCCCGGGCACCGCCCTGCATCCGGACGACATCTACATCGGGGCCAACACCGAAGACACCGAGCAGGTCGGCACGGCCTTCACGGTCAATGGCCAGTCCTACTACAACCTGCTGTCCGGCGGCTCGCTGGACTCCGGCAACTCGGTTTCGATCGATACCAAGGCGCCGGTCATCACGCCGAACGAGATCGGCTTCCGGGCCGGATGCTCGGCGACGATTCCGACCCCGGGTTGCTGGATCGGGTCCGCCTACAACCTGACCGCCGACTTCGTGGTGGCGGATGGCGGCTCCGGCTCGGCCGGCGGCAACACGCTCACCATCTTCAACTTGGCGGGCACCGGTCCGACGGTCTGCGGAAGCACGGTGTTCACCGTGGCGTCGCTCGCCGAGAATTCGTCGCCCACGGCCTATCAGGCGTGCGCGGTTGCGGTCGACCCGCTCGGCAATACTTCGGGCGCCATCGCGGGCTTCAACGCGTTCGGTGTAGACAAGACCAACCCGACGATTACCTACGCCAAGGATCCGGCGGTTGCCACGGCGCTCTATACGCCGAACAGCACGCTTGCCGAGGCGATTCCGGTCCAGGCGCTCGATTGGAAAGTGAACGACAACAACGCCGGCCTCGATACCGCCACGGCACTCACGGTCGCGACGACCGGTAGAACGCTCAACGGTACTACCGCGCTGTGTGTCGCCATCAACGCGGCGTTGAACGCTCAGCCGTTGCCTGGCGCGGATCGCTTCATGATCCCGGCCAATGTCATTGCGCCTGACCAGGGCTGCACCCGGCCTGGCTACTATCACTACATCGCCACGGTCAAGGACCGCGCCGGCAACTCGACGTCGGACATTGACCGTATCTTCGGCTTCGAGCCGGGCGTACCGACCATCAACGCCCTGGCGCCGAGCCCGTTGTACGGCGGTGGGACGGCCACGACTGTGACCGTGTTCGCCTCGCACACCGGCGCGTCGCTCAGCGCCGCCAAGGTAGGTATCTGGTACAAGTCCAATCCGACTACGCCGACTGCGGTGCAGTTCGTGTTCGACCTGGGGCAGATCTTCAACACGGCCTTCCAGACGCCCCTGTTCCTCGCTACGCCGACGGCGGGCACGCCATTCACCGTGGCTGCTGGGAATTCCCTCGCCGGGGTCGTCATCGACTCGACGAAGGCTCCGATCTCGGCGTTCGACTCACTCACCGCAATCGTGCGTGATGTCTTCGACGCCTTCCCGTTGACCGGTGCCCTGGTGCATGCCGACACCGCCAACATGGTGAATCCGCTGGCGTTTATCGATGCAACCAAGGTCTCGGTCAGCGCCACGGTCTGGGCCTTCCCGGCAATCGGGACGCCCACCTTCAGCGGCAGCGGCTCGTGCACCTTCACCTACGCGACGCCGACCAATGGACCGACCATCCCGACCGCTGTCTGGGTCGTGAACGCGTCGGCCCCGAACCAGTACGACGTGCTCTTCTTCACGGCCGGCACTCCGACGCTCATCTCGGATAACGGCACCACGCGTCTGTACCAGTACGCGGTCAGCTCCGGCACCTGCGCCAGCTTGGGCGGTGCGCTGAAGCTGGTGGCGATCAAGAACGACGGTGCCGGCCTCCCGGTCGGGTACGTCGTCCAGTAAGGTTCGATTAGCAGCTGCTCAAACAGGAAGCCCCGCCTCGCGGCGGGGCTTCTTGCTTTCCCCCTCCTGCCTCGGCGGCGGCTCGGGTCCGGAGCGCCGTGGCCGGCTTGGGCGCCACCGGCGTCCCCAGTGCTCGGTCGGTGCCGTTTCGGTCCTTACCGGGGCTGCTGCGGCCACGGAAGGGCCGCTCCTGGGCTCACTCGAGGCGATCGGCATGGTGTCCCGTCCCGTTCGGGCCGGTCAGGCACCGCGGTTGCCGGGTGCGCTGGGCGCAAACATATTCCGGCCGCCTTCACCTGCCGAGGCTCCCCAACCATGCACTCGCATCGGAGGTCCAACCTGCTGATTGCCGGGTTCATCTTGTTCCAGGTGCTCTACCCGATCCGGGGGGTGGTGGAGGACAAGTTCGACACCTGGGGCAACTTCACCTGGAACATGTACAGTCAGACCTACGAGTGCCGGACCCGCTATCGGCTGATGGAGCAGTCCGGCGTGCAGCAAGACCTGGATCTCAAGCAGTATTTCGTCATTCCAGCCAAGATCGGCCAGGTTCTCAACCGCGAGAACCTGCCGGTGCTGCACCAGTTCCTTTGTGAACAGCTCGTACGCGAGGGAAAGCCGGGACGGATCCTGGGCCGCGTCTCCTGCACCAAGAACAAGGTGGAAACCGAGGCCCTGGTCCGAGAAAACGAGGATATCTGCACGGCGAGCAATCACGCTGTGACGGTGGAGTAGCTGTCGGGAATGGCCACGGCCGACACGGTGTCCTCCTCCGGCGGGCTGAGCGGGCGCTGGAACCGGTTCTGCTATGCCGAGGGAAACCCGCTCAGCCTGGGGGTGTTCCGGGCTCTCTTCGCGATTTGCCTGGCATTCGAACTCCCGGTGACCCGCTCGATGAGCGTCTTCGCCATCCGGGGCGGCTTTCATCTTCCCTATCTGTCGTTCCTCCCTCCGCTCTCCCCCGA
>JBGPVQ010000116.1:0-7913 GCA_041491785.1 Gemmatimonadota bacterium
GCCTTGGCCGCGGTCAGCTCGGAGTTCCGTGCCAGCGGGCCGATAGTGAAGACGGTGGCGAAGAGCGCGGCTCCCGGCATCATGAGCGCGATGTTTTGCGGGAGGGCGTAGAGGTAGCTCAGCGCGATGGTGCCCGCGCCCAGGTCGCGGACCAGCAGCCGGCGCAGGTTGTCGGTGAGCTGGGTCAGCACCGACACCAAGGGGAGCCCGATGGCGGTGAGCAGGAACACCCGCAGCCACTGCCCGAGCACGTACCGGACCAGGATGCGCACGCCGCTCAACCCCGCCGCCAGAAGCGGCCGGCCAGGAGGTCCACCAGGTCGGCCAGATCGCCGCCGCGGGTCGAGCCGAACTCCCGGCTCACCACGAGCAGCCCCAGCAGCCCCGCCCCCAGCACGATGCCGTTGGGAAACCACATCGCGAGCGCCGCGGAGATGATCCCGTCATCGGCCAGGGTTTCTCCGGCGGTCAGAGTCACGTAGAACAGCGCAAACACCGCCAGGCTGGCGCCGATCACCAGCCCGACCCCCCCGCGGGGAAATCGGAGCGCGAGGGCAATGCCGATCAGCACGAAGTTGAGGCAGGCCAGCGAGAGAGTGAACTTCTTGTGGATTTCCACCTCGTACTGGTGGACATCCCGGATGGCGAACGCCTCCTCCTCCCGTACGCTGATGACGTCGCTCAGGCCCGACACCAGCGGGGCGCTGGCGGCGCGCGCCTGGATCGCGGCCAGATCGGTGGCGGGCGCCGCCACCACTACCGGCGGCGGGTTTCCCTGCGCGGCGGCGTTGGCCGGGAGGAGGCGGCGGGCCATCCAGCGCTCGAACTTTCGCCAGGCGCCGCAGTGCGCCCGCAGCGGCGGGGGCTGAGGGGCGGCGCTGTCCGGTGCGACCCCGAGGTGCAGCAGGACGCGCAGGTCGGTGCGCGCCATGGCGCGCCGTCGCGCCCCCGCGAGCGCGGCCGTCTGCCGCGACCGGGCGACGTGATCCATCATCTCGCAGGTCGTCATTTCCCGGTCGCCCCGGTCCACCGAGCCGAAATTCTGCCGGAAGGCGTTCTCGATGTCCCGCACCATGATCGAGTTGACCCGGAACCGGGTCACGTTCACGGTGCCCGGCTCGGCGGTCTTGTACTCGTGCGCGTGGCCCTGATAGAGCGTGATGTTGAGGTCCTTGCGGCCGCGCTCGAACGCCATGGCGCCGCTCTCGGCATAGATCACCCGGCGGCCGTCCGGCGGGCTCATGTCGTAGATCACCACCTCGCGCATCCGTCCGGTTCCCGGCTCGATCGTGGTGGCCTCGAGGAAATAGAGCGAACCGGGGATGCTGTTCATGACCCTTTCGTGGAGCGAGAACGTCGGCTTCTTCTGGCCAATATCGGTCTGCAGGTTGAGCAGGCGGAGGTTGCTGCGGGGAAGCACCTGGTCGATGAAGACGAAGTTCACCAGGGAGAGCACCATCCCGGCCAGGAACACCGGACGGATCATCTGCGGCACGCTCACCCCGTTGGCGCGCATGGCCGTGATCTCGTTGTCGCTGGCCATCTGGCTGAAGCCGTAGAGCACGGCGACGAGGATGGCCATCGGCAGGGTGAGGGCCACGATGAAGGGGATGAACAGCACCAGCACTTCGATGATGACCCGGGGGGACAGCCCCTTTCCCACCAGCTCCCCGAAGCGGCGGGAGACCTGGTTCAGCATCAGCATACCGGTGAGCGCGGTCCACGCGAACCCGAAAGGGCCGGCGAGGGAGCGGAGGATGTGGGCGCGGATCAGGCGCATGACCCGAAAAGTAGCGGGGGACCGCGCCAACGGTGAGCCGGTTGACTCTCGACCGCCGCCGGTTGACGCTTCAAGCAATTATGCGCTCCCTCCTCCCCACCGTCCTCCTCCTCGCCGCCTGCCCCGACGCGCCACCCCCGCGGGAGTTCGACGGCGTCACCGCCCTCCACTACATCGAGACCCAGCTCGCCTTCGGCCCCCGGATCCCCGGGGCCCCGGGGCACGCGAAAATGGCGGCCTGGCTGGACAGCCTGCTGCGCACCCGGGCCGATACCGTGGTGGCCCAGCGCTGGATCCATGTGACCGCGCGGGGCGACTCCCTCCCGCTGGTGAATTACCTCGCCCGGTTCAATCCGGCCGCCGGCACCCGGCTCCTCTTCCTCGCGCACTGGGATACCCGGCCCCGGGCCGACGGCCCGATGAGCCGGGATTCGACCCTGCCGGTTCCCGGTGCGAACGACGGCGGCTCCGGAGTAGCGGTGCTGCTCGGCATGGCCGATGCGCTCAAGAAGGTGCCGCCGTCGATCGGCGTGGACCTCCTCTTCGTCGACGGCGAGGACTACGGCAACTTCGACCGCGACGAGGACGTTCTGCTCGGCTCCCGCTATTACGCCGCGCACCTGCCGCCCGGCCCGCCCACGCGTTTCGCCGTGCTGTTCGACATGGTCGGCGACAAGGACCTCCGCATTCCGAAGGAAGGTCTCTCGCTCACCGGCGCTCCGGATGTGGTGGAGACGGTCTGGTCCCTGGCGGCCCGCCTGGGCCACGCCGATGTGTTCGTGCCGGAGGAAGGCGGCGGGCTCACCGACGATCACGTCCCGCTTCAGCAGGTTGGGATCCGGGCCATCGACCTGGTCGATTTCACGTTCGGCCCCGACAACAAGTGGCACCACTCTCCCGACGACACCCTCGATAAGGTCAGCGCCCAGAGCCTGCAGGTCGTGGGTGATGTTGGGCTCGGACTGGTCCGCACCGCAAAGCCCTAGGCGAATCGGATCTGATCGGCGGCGTTTGGCGCCTCGCGGTACGCTGTCCTGCGCTACGATGAGGGGATGGCCTCCCGGGAGCCCCGCGTCGTTCTGCTGCTGTTGGCGCTCGCGGCCGCGGGTCAGGCGGCCCGCCTACTCCTCGGCCGCCCCGGCGCGCCGCCGGGTCAACTGTTGGCGCCGGAGGTTCCCGCGGACTCCGGCCCTGCCCGCCAGCGCGCCCGCGCCGTCCGTGCCGCCCGCCCCCTGGCCCCGGGGGAGGTCGTGGACCTCAATACCGCCCCCGCCGAGGAGATTGCACGGCTCCCCCGGGTTGGCATGTCACTGGCAAAGCGCATCGTGGGGGACCGGAGCAGCCGGGGGCCTTTTCGCGGGCCTGAAGACCTGGACCGGGTCCCGGGGGTGGGACCTGCCCTCCTCGCCACCTTGGCGAATCGGGTCCGGTTCAGTCCGGGAGCGCCCCTCCAGTCTCCCCGGGAAAATGGTGCAAACCTCAGCACCCCCGGGGCTTACGCTGGCCGGACCGGCCCGGAAATGGGCGCTCCGATCGACCTTAACTTGGCCTCCGAGGCGGACCTGGTGGGCCTGCCCGGAATCGGCCCGGCCCGGGCCCGGGCGATTCTGGCATATCGCCGGGACAAGGGGCCATTCGCCGGAGTGTCGGATCTTGGCCGGGTGCCAGGGTTCAGTCAGTCGCTGGTGACCCGACTCGCGCCGTTCCTGATGGTGCGTTAGGGCCGGTAGGGCAAAACCACGAGCAGGAGGGGGTTGGCGAGGCATGACGACGGCCGCGGTACCCACCGATCGCTTGGGCGATATTCTGGTGAAGGAGGGGCTCCTGTCGCGCGAGAAGCTCGCGCAGGCAATGATCGAGCACCGAGCTTCCGGACTGCCGCTGGGGCTGATCGTGTCCAAGCAGGGCCTCGTCCCCGAGGTCGAGATCACCCGCATCGTGGCGCGGCAGCTCCGGGTGCCGGCGGTGGACCTTTCGCGTTTCGAGGTCGACCAAAAGATCCTCAAGCTCATCCCGTCGGACATCGCCAAGCGGCACAGCGTGCTGCCGCTCAAGCGCGAGGGGCGCACCCTCACGGTGGCGATGGCCAACCCGACCGATCAGGTGCTCCTCCAGGAGCTCCGATTCATCACCCGATTCGACCTCTTCCCGGTCTTTGCCGGGGAGTTCACCCTCCGCACCCTGATCGACAAGTATTACGACGCCTCCGACCAGCAGCTCGCGGAAATCCTCAAGGACATGGAGGGAATCGGCGAGGACGTCGAGGTGGTGGAGGACCACGACGATGAAGCGGCGTCCCAGGCCCAGATCGATGACGCGCCGGTCGTCAAGCTGATCAACGGCATTCTCACCGACGCGGTCCAGCGGGGCGCCAGCGACATCCACATCGAGTCCTTCGAGCACGAAATGCGGGTGCGCTACCGGGTGGACGGCGCCCTCATGGAAGTGATGAAGCCGCCCCTCCGGATGAAGGCGGCGCTCATTTCCCGCGTGAAGATTCTCTCCCAGCTCAACATCGCCGAACGGCGGATTCCCCAGGACGGGCGTCTCAAGCTCAAGATGGGCAACCGGGTCATCGACTTCCGGGTCTCGACCCTGCC
This sequence comes from Gemmatimonadota bacterium, assembly GCA_041491785.1. Lineage (GTDB taxonomy): Bacteria > Gemmatimonadota > Gemmatimonadetes > Gemmatimonadales > GWC2-71-9 > JABFSM01. Next base: position 4,381 of record JBGPVQ010000116.1, read on the forward strand.
CTGCCTGTTCGGCGAAAAGCTCGTACTGCGAATTCTCGACAAGGGCAACCTCACCCTCGACCTGAGCACCTTCGGGTTCGAGCCCAAGGCGGAGGAGGATCTGCTGAAGGCGATCCTCAACCCCTACGGGATGGTGCTGGTCACCGGCCCCACCGGCTCGGGCAAGACGACCACCCTCTATTCGGCGCTGCAACGGATCAACACGATCGACAGCAACATCATGACCGCGGAGGACCCGGTCGAGTACAACCTGCACGGGATCAACCAGGTCCAGATCAAGACCGACATCGGGCTCACCTTCGCGGCGGCCCTCAAGGCGTTCCTGCGGCAGGATCCGAACATCATCATGATCGGCGAGGTGCGCGATCTCGAGACCGGCAGCATCGCCATCAAGGCTGCGCTCACCGGCCACCTGGTGCTCTCGACGCTGCACACCAACGATGCACCGAGCACCGTCACCCGTCTCATCGACATGGGCGTCGAGGCATTCAACGTCTCGGCCGCCGTCAATCTGGTGGCGGCCCAGCGGCTGGTTCGCCGGATCTGCAAGGATTGCAAGGCCCCGGTGACCTACCGTCCGGAGGAGATCAAGTCCCTCAACCACGCGGGCACGAATCTTGACGAGATCAAGGCGATTCCCTTCATGCGTGGCAAGGGCTGCGAAAGCTGCGGCGGCACCGGGTACAAGGGGCGGGCCGGGCTCTACGAAGTCATGGCCATGTCGCCGGAACTCCGCCGGATGGTGCTGCGGGGGGCCTCGTCGGTCGAGTTGCGTGACATCGCGGTCCGCGATGGGATGCTCACCCTCAGAATGGATGGCATTGTGAAGATCAAGAAGGGGGTCACGACCCTCGAAGAGGTGGTCAAGGAGACCTCCGGATGAGTCTGAATCTCAGAGCCCTGCTGCAGGAGATGATCGAGCGGGAGGCCTCCGACCTCCATCTCACCGCCGGCGAGCGCCCCAAGCTCCGCATCGACGGTGAAATGGAGAGCTCCTCGGTGGAGCAGGTGCTCACGCCAAAGGACACCCTCCAGCTCGCGTACTCGGTGCTCACCGAGCAGCAGAAGAAGCGGTTTGAGTTCGAGGACGAGCTCGATTTCTCCTTCGGCATCCAGAATCTGGCCCGGTTCCGCGGCAACGTGTTCAAACAGCGCGGCTGCGTGGCGATGGTGCTCCGGATGATTCCGTTCAGCGTCCGGACTTTCGAGGACCTGGGGCTCCCACCGGTCACCGCCAAGCTGGCCGAGCGCCCCCGCGGGCTCATCCTCGTCACCGGGCCGACCGGATCGGGCAAGTCGACCACCCTGGCGGCGATGCTGGACAAGATCAACCGGGAGCGGAAGGGTCACATCATTACGGTCGAGGACCCGATCGAATTCATCCACCGGCACCAGGGCTGCATCGTCAATCAGCGCGAAATCGGCACCGACACCAAGAGCTTCGGGGCGGCGCTCAAGTACGCCCTCCGCGAAGACCCCGACATCATTCTGGTGGGCGAAATGCGCGATCTCGAAACGGTCGCCGCGGCGCTCACCATCGCCGAAACCGGCCACCTGGTGCTCGCCACGCTGCACACCAATTCGGCCGCCGAGTCGATCAACCGCATTATCGACGTCTTCCCGGCTACCCAGCAGCCCCAGGTGCGCGCCCAGCTCGCGTTCGTCCTCGAGGGCGTGGTCACCCAGGCCCTGCTGCAGCGCAGCCGGGGCAAGGGCCGGGTGATGGCCTGCGAAATCATGGTCGCGACGCCCGCCATCCGGGCGCTCATCCGCGACGACAAAGTGCACCAGATCTACTCCGCGCTCCAATCGGGGAAGAAACACGGCATGCAGACGCTGGTGGACTCGCTCTACCAGCTCTACATGAACCGCGAGGTCACCAAGGAGGAATGCCTCCGCGTGGCCGGCGACGCGAACGAATTCCTGCGCGCCATCGGCGAAAAGCCGATCGAGGAGCAGGCGATCGCGTCGGTCGAGAAGGCTGGCCCGGCGATGCTCCGCCGCTAATCGGGACGGGGGAATCACACTTATGGGCATGTTCGAATACACCGCCAAGAACGCGACCAGCGGGCAGATCCTGAAGGGCACGCTGGACGTCCCAACCAAGGACGAGGTCATCGCGTTCGTCCGGAAGAACCGGATGATCCTGGTGAGCGTCCGCGAGGCGCCCGCACAGGTCCGCCTCCCGAGCTTCCGGGCCCGGGTGAGCACGCGGGACGTGGTGATCCTCACCCGGCAGTTCGCGACCATGATCAATGCCGGCCTGCCGCTGGTGCAATCGCTCACGATCCTGGCCCAGCAGACCGAGAACAAGACGCTCAAGGAAGTGACCAAGGCGGTGGTCTACGACGTCGAGGCCGGTAACACCCTGGCCGACGCGCTGGCCAAGCACCCCAAGGCCTTCACCGACCTCTATGTGAACATGGTAGCCGCCGGCGAAGCGGGCGGCATCCTGGACACCATTCTCCTGCGGCTGGCCACCTTCCTCGAAAAGAACGACGCCCTGGTTCGCAAGGTGAAGGGCGCGATGGTGTACCCGGGCGTCATCATCACCGTGGCCATCGTCGCGGTGGCGGTGCTCCTGATCTTCGTCATCCCCACCTTCTCCAGCATGTTCGCCTCGGTGAACATGCAGCTGCCGCTTCCCACCCGGGTGGTCATCGGGGCGTCCCGGATCCTGCTCCGTTTCTGGTGGCTCATGTTGCTGGGGCTGGCGGGGGGAGCCCTCGCGCTCCGGTCCTACTACACCACGTCGAACGGCAAGAAGGCCATCGACGGCGCCCTGCTCCGGGCTCCGGTGCTCGGCGACCTGCTCCGCAAGTCCGCCGTGTCGCGCTTTACCCGGACCCTCGGCACCCTGATCTCTTCGGGCGTCTCGATTCTCGACGGGCTGGAAATCACCGCCAAGACGGCCGGCAACCGGGTCATCCACGACGCGGTGATGCAATCCCGCCAATCGATTGCCGGCGGCGAGACCATCGCCGGACCGCTGCAGCATTCCGGGGTCTTCCCGCCGATGGTCATCTCGATGATCGCGGTCGGCGAGCAGACCGGCGGCCTGGATGAAATGCTGACCAAGATCGCCGATTTCTACGACGCCGAGGTCGACGTCGCGGTGAGTGCGCTGCTGTCCCTCATGGAGCCGATCATGATCGTGGTCCTCGGCGTCATCGTGGGCGGCATGGTGGTGGCGATGTACTTGCCGATCTTCGACATGGTGAACGCCGTCCAATGAGCGGCGGACCACTACTTTCCGAAAGGCTGCCGATGCCACGCTCGATTCTCGCACCGTGCGCGCTGCTCGCGTTCGCCCTCGTCGCGGCGGCGCCGGCAGGGGCGCAGCAGTCCGCCCGCCGCCACGCGGTGGAGCTCACCTTCGCCGGCGGGTACTTCCAGCCCACCGGCACCCTGGGCTTCGACGCGGCGTCGAACACCGCCCTCAAGCGGCGTCCGGCCTGGGAAGCGGGCGGCCACCTCAGTCTCTACCCGAGCAACGGATGGGTGGGCCTCGACCTTTCCGGCGGGTTCTCTCC
>JBGPVQ010000117.1:0-7912 GCA_041491785.1 Gemmatimonadota bacterium
GCGGCTCTTCGGGCCGGCGGCGGACGTGGCCGAGCGGATCCGGCGCGAGTCCCGGGACCGATTGCGGCTGCCGCTCACCGTTGGCGTGGCGATCAACAAACTGGTGTCGGAGGCGGCCACCCGGGCGGGACGGCTGGAGCAGCGGCACGGGCTGCTGCTGGTACCGGGAGGCAGCGAGGCGCCGTTCCTCTCTCCGCATCCGATGGGCGTCCTCCCCGAGGTCCCTGACGACATCCGGGTCCGGCTCGACGAGTATCAGCTCGAACGGATCGGACAGGTCGCGGCCATCGCCGAGAGCGAGCTCTGCGCGGTCTTCGGGGCCCGGGGAAGGCTGCTCCGCGCGCGGGCGCGCGGCATCGATGCCCGGCCGGTGCTGCCGCCCGAGGTTCGGGCCGAGTATCGCCTTTCCCATACGCTGGCCACCGACACCAACGACCTGGGTGTGCTGCACGCCTTGCTCCGGCGGCTGACCGAGGCCCTGGGCCGGCGTCTCCGGAAGCGCTGCCTCGCGGCGCGACGGATCGTCGTCGCGGTGGAGTACGCCGACTACGCCGGCGCTACGCGGAGCGTGCCGCTCCCCGCCCTGCCGCTCGACGGCGAGCTCTGGGATGGGGCCAGGCGGGCGCTCGCTCTCGCGATGGCGCGCCGGATCGCGGTACGCACGGTGACGGTGACCGCGGACCGACTGGTGGAGGGGAATGGGCAGCTGGAGCTATGGGCCGCGGTGCCCGAGCCGGTGGCCGCGAGGGTGGAGGCCCTGCAACGGGCGGTGGATCGCGTCCACAGCGTCAACGGCAAATGGCGGGCAATCCGCTCACCAGGCGAGCACGATCTTCCCCACCGAGTCGTTGCGCTCCATCGCTCCGTGCGCGGCGACGACGTCGGCCATCGGATAGACCGCATGCACGATCGGACGGATCAGCGCGCCGACCCGCTGCGGATGACTCATGCTGTGCATCGGCTCGTCGGTGGGAATGTGCGGCCCGAAGAGCGGCAGCACCCGGCTGCGAAACTCCGCCGCCAGGGCCGCGCGCTCCTCGGATCCGCGGCTCCGCATGGCGCTGCCGATGATCTCCAGCCGCTTGCGGAGGATGACGTCGAGGCTGACCTGAGAAACGACGGGCCCCTGCAGGAAGCCCAGCATGACCAGCCGCCCGCGGGGAGCCAGCACGGCGAGGTTGTCCTGGAAGGCGGGGCCGCCCAGCACGTCGAGGATCACGTGGACCGGGATGGTCACCTGCTCGCGGAACGATCTTCCGGAGGTGTCGATGCCGAAGTCGAGGCCCAGCGCGAGGAGCGGCTCGAGCTTGGCCGGACTGCGCGAGGTGCCGAGCACGGAACCGTGCATCGCCTTGGCCAGCTGCACGGCGGCGGTACCCAGGCCGCTCGCCACGGCGTGGATCAGCACCGACTCGCCGGGGCGGAGCCGCCCGCGAGTGGCCAGCGCGTCGTAGGCGGTAAAAAACGCCTCGGGGATGGCCGCCGCGTCAGTGAACGACATTCCCGCCGGAAGGGAAACCACCTCGTCTTCGTGGACCACGACATACTCGGCGTGGCCGCCGCCGCCCACCAGGCCCATCACCCGATCGCCCGGCGCCCAGCGGGAAACTCCGGGGCCGAGCGAGTCGACCTCACCCGCGTACTCCAGGCCGGGGATATCCGCGGGCCAGCCGGCCGGGGCCGGATAGGCGCCCTTGCGCTGGAGAATGTCGGCGCGGTTGAGCCCCGCAGCGCGGACCCGGACACGGAGCTGCCCGGCGGCGGGAACCGGATCGGTGGCCTCGCCGAGCGAAGCAACCTGGGCGCCGCCGGCGTCGGCATAGATGATGGCACGCATGCAGAAGGGTCAGCCCGGAACGGGCCACAGTCAACACCACTACCCCAGGAGGCGGTCCATGGATCCGCGCATCTCCCCGCTCGCCGGACTTCTCCGGCTCAACACGAAGCTGTTCCGCAACTGCCTCGATGGCCTCACCGAGGAGTCCGCCCGGGTACGCCCGTCCGGCACCACGAACAGCGCGGCGTTCGTGGCCGCGCACCTCGCGGGGTCGCGATTCTACATTCTCAAGGTCCTCGGCGCCGAGCGTCCCAACCCGCTGGCGCGGTATCTGGGCGAATGGCGCGGCATTGACGAAATCACCGAATGGCCGTCGCTGGCGCAGATCAGCTCGGCCTGGGCCGAGGCGACCGCCGCGCTGGAGGCCCGGCTCGGCGGCATCACTACCGCCGAGCTGGATGCTCCCAGCGGGACCCAGATGCCGATCGAAGACCACTCGCTGCTCGGGCTGTTCGCGTTCATGGTGCAGCACGACAGCTACCATGTCGGGCAGCTGTCCCTGCTCCGGAAGTACGCCGGACTGCCGGCGATGAGCTATTCCTGACCATCGTTCACCAGCCCTGGAGCATTCGACCATGTCCCCCGCGACCTTTCCCCGTCTCGAACACCTCACCCCCGTCCTGGTGGTCGAGCGCGTCGAGCCCTGCCTGGCGTTCTGGATCGACCGCTTCGGATTCAAGAAGGTCCACGAGGTGCCCGGCCCCGACGGCACATTGATCTTTGCCAGCGTCGAGCGGGACGGCATCGAAGTCATGTACCAGACCCGGGCCAGCGTCGTGGCCGATCACCCGGGCATGGCCAGCGAGTTGGACGGGCGCTCGATCGTGCTGTTCATCACCGTGCAAGACCTCGACGCGGTGGAGCAGGCCACGGCCGGCGTCCCGGTGGTCAAGCCGCGCCACCGGACCTTCTACGGCAGCACCGAACTGTACGTGCGCGAGCCGGGCGGCAACAGCGTGGGCTTCGCCCAGATGGGGTGAGGGGCCGGTGAAGACCTATTGCGACGTCGCCCCCGGGCAGCCGTGGCACGGGCCCTATCACGACACCGAATACGGGTTCCCCCTCGCGGGGGATTCCGAGCTGTTCGAGCGCCTGGTGCTGGAAATCAATCAGGCGGGGCTCTCCTGGCTGACGATCCTCAAGAAGCGGGAAGGGTTTCGGCGGGCTTACCACGGGTTCGACCCGGCCAGGGTGGCACGCTACGGCAAGCGGGACACCGAGCGGCTCCTGGCCGACGCGGGAATCATCCGCAACCGGCTCAAGGTGGAAGCCGCCATCAGCAACGCCAAAACGGTGCTCGCGCTCCGCCGATCGCACGGATCGTTTGCCGGGTGGCTGGACGCGCACCATCCGCGCCCGAAGGAGGAGTGGGTCAGGCTCTTCAAGCGCACCTTCCGCTTCACCGGCGGGGAAATCGTGGGCGAGTTCCTGCTGAGCACGGGGTACTTGCCGGGGGCGCACCGGGAATCGTGCCCGGTGTACGCCAGGATCCTGAGACGGAAGCCGGCGTGGAGGTCGGGGTAGGCGCGGGCAGCGGTTCCCGCGCGACCACACTGTTATAATTCGCGCGTGACCACCCGCACCACCGTCATGTCGAGCGAGCTGGTGACCCGGACCGCGGCAATCGCCGCGGAGGTCTCCGCCAAGCACGCCGCCGACGTGGATCTCAAGGCCCGATTCCCCCACGAAACGATCGCCGCGCTCCAGCAGGCCAGGCTGCTCTCTCCCGCGGTCCCCAAGGCGTTCGGCGGCCGCGGCGCCGGCATGCTCGAGCTCGCCGCCCAGAGCGCCGCGCTGGCCCAGGGCTGCGGTTCGAGCGCGATGATTCTCGCCATGCACCACATCCAGGTTGCCTGCATCGCGCGCCACGGCGCCGGCGCGCCGTTCTTCCAGCGCTACCTTCGCGAAAATCTGGTCGAGCGGCAGGAATTGATCGCCTCGATCACTTCTGAAAACGGCACCTTCGGCGATACCCGTTCGAGCATCTGCGCGGTGGCGGTGAACGGCGAGGCGATGGCGCTCGAGAAGGACGCCACCACGGTGTCCTATGGCGAGCACGCCGACGCCCAGCTGGTGACCTGCCGGCGCGCCGCCGACGCCGCGCCGAGCGACCAGGTGCTCGCGCTCTTCCCCAAGGGCGGCTACACCCTGCGCTGCACCAGCACCTGGGACACCCTCGGCATGCGAGGCACCTGCAGTCCGGGCGCCAAGTTCGAAGGACGGGGCGGCGCCGACCAGATCCTGCCGGGCTCCTTTGCCGACGCGTCGGCACAGACGATGGTGCCGTACTCGCACATCCTGTGGTCGTCGCTGTGGTGGGGCATCGCGGCGGACGCGATCGGGCGCGCAGGGGCTTTCGTGCGCGGCGAGGCGCGCAAGAAGCCCGGCACCGTGCCATCGATCGCGACCCGGCTGGCGCGCGCCCACGTCGACCTGCAGGCGATGCGCCACAACTGGGAGTCCTGCGCGATCGACTTTGACGAGCTGACCGCGAACGACGGCCCGGCCGCCCGGGATGAGCTGGGCTCGATGGCGTGGGCGCTCAAGATGAACCAGCTGAAAATGGGGTGCGCCGAGATGGCGCCGCGGCTCTGCCACGAGGCGCTACAGATCACCGGCATCATGGGGTACAAGAACGACTCGAAATACAGCGTCGGCCGGCACTACCGAGACACGCTCTCGGCCGCGCTCATGGTCAGCAATGAGCGGATCGCGGGCCGCAGCGCCGCGATGCTCCTGGTCTTCAAGGACGACTGACCATGCCGGCCACCGAGTACAACGCCGAACGCTTCCACGAGGGGCTGGTCCGGCACGGCCTCATCGTTCCCGTCGGAGTGCCGGGGGCGTTCGGCCGCAATCACGTCTTCGAGGAAGTGCTGGAGCGGTTCAATGCGCTGGTCACCCAACTGTCCCGGGAGGATGGCGCCGAGTATTTCGTCTTCCCGCCGGTCATCGACCGCAAGGTGCTCGAGAAGAGCGACTACATGGACTCGTTCCCCCACTTGGCGGGGACGGTGTTCAGCTTCTTCGGCAAGGAGCTCACCGCGCGCGAGCTGTCGGAGCGGATCCACGCCGGGCAGCCCTGGGGAGATCTCCAGGGGATGACCGACGTCGTGCTCAATCCGGCGGCCTGCTACCCGGTGTACCCGAGCTTCACCGGGACGGTGCCGGCGGCCGGTCGGCTGGTCAGCATGCTCAACTGGGTGTACCGTCACGAGCCTTCACCAGAGCCCACCCGGATGCAATCCTTCCGGGTGCGCGAATTCGTGCGGTGCGGGACCCCCGACCAGGTCGTGACATGGCGCGATATGTGGCTCGCGCGCGGGCTCGCGCTGCTCGAGTCGCTCGGGCTGTCGGTCCGGGCGGACGTCGCGGCAGACCCGTTCTTCGGCAAGGGCGGGAAAATGCTCGCGGTCAACCAGAAGGAGCAGAAGCTCAAGTTCGAGGTGCTGGTTCCGGTCATCTCCAAGGATGACCCGACCGCGGTATGCTCCTTCAACTACCACCAAGAACACTTCGGGCTGGCCTTCGGCATCAAGACGGTGGACGGAGCGGTCGCGCACTCCGCCTGCCTCGGCTTCGGCCTCGAGCGGGTAGTGATGGCGCTCCTGCAAGCCCACGGGTTCGATCCGGGCCGCTGGCCGACCGCCGTGCGCGCCAGGCTCTGGCCGTGACGAGAATCCGGGCCCTGGAGCTCGACGCCGCGGCGTACCCACGCCACTCCCTGCATGCCGACGATCGCGTCTGGGTCGAGAAGAACTGTTACGTCGACGTCTGGATCGAGGTGATCCACTCGGTCGGCTGCGATCCCATGGCGATCCTGCCGTTCGTCGTCGCAATCGACTTCGAAGGCGATCAGTGGACCTTCTTCAAACCGCCGCACGACGAGCTCCGGGAGCTTTATGGTATCGACGTCCAGGAGCTCAATTGCTGGAAGCCCCTCCTCGAGCACGCGGTCGAGCACCTCGCCGCCGGCAAGTTGATCGTCACCGACGCGGACGCCTGGTGGCTGCCGGACACCTCGGGTACCGACTACCGGCGCCAGCACACCAAGTCGTCGATCGTGCTGACCGACCTGGACGTCGCTGCGCGTCGGCTCGGCTACTTTCACAACGCCGGGTATTTCGCTCTCGAGGGCGAGGACTTCGCCGGTACCTTCCGGCTCGACCGCGCACCCGATCCGGCGTTCATGCCGTTCTACGCCGAGCTGGTCCGGCTGGACCGCCTGGTCCGCCGACCGCCCGCCGATCTCGCCGAGCGTTCCACCGGCCTGCTCCGGAAGCACGTCGGGCGCCGGCCGGCCGACAACCCAATCGCCCGATTCGGGCGGCGGTTTGCGCGCGATTTGCCCGCGATCCAGGACCAGGGCCTGGCCTACTACCATGTCTGGGCCTTCGCAACGCTGCGCCAGCTCGGCGCGGCGGCAGAGCTGGCGGCGCTCTTCCTCCGCTGGCTCGACGGCGGCGGCACGGTCCGCCCCACCGCAGGGCGGTTCGCCCCGGCAGTGGATGCCTACGAGCGGATTTCAGCCGGGGCCAAGGCGTTGATTCTGAAGGCCGCGCGCGCGGTGAACACCCGGCGGGCGCTCGATGCCGCGCCGATCTTCGACGAGTGGGCGGCGGAGTGGGACCGCGCCATGGCCACCCTCGTGCAGGCAGCCGCGTAGTGGTTGGGGACCCCGGGGTTCGCCCGCCGCCCCGGTTCCGGGTCGGCATCGACCTGGTCCGGATCAGCCGCATCGCCGGCTCGCTCGACCAGTTCGGCGAGCGGTTCCTCCGTCGGGTGTTCACCGATGACGAAGTGGCGTACGCCCGGTCGGCACCCGGGTGTGCGGCCGCGCGGCTGGCGGCGCGGTTCGCCGCGAAGGAGGCCGGCAAGAAGGCCCTCGGGCTCGACGGCGTCGGCTGGCGCGATCTCGAGGTCCGGCGCGCAGCGGGCGGCGGGTGTGACCTGGTCCTCCACGGCGCCGCGCGCGCGGCCGCCCAGTCGATCGGCCTTGCCCAGTTGGCCCTGTCGATGAGCCATGAGGGCGACCACGCGACCGCCCTGGTCGTCGCCTGCTGTGAACCGCATGAGTGACCACGCGGCCAGGATTCGCGCCATCCTCAAGGAGCACGGCCGTCTGACCAAGGACGCCGGGACCCTCCCCGATGACGCCGACCTCTACCAGGCAGGGATGACCTCGCATGCCAGCGTCAACGTGATGCTCGCCCTCGAGGGCAGCTTCGACGTCGAATTCCCCGATCATATGCTCAAACGCAGCGTGTTCGAGAGCATCGCGGCGATCCGCGGCGCGATCGACGAGCTGACGGCGACACGCTGATGACGGCCCGCGGGCGGGTGCGCGGCGTCTCCGGCCACCGACGGGTCGCGCTCGACCAGGGCTGGCAGGTGGCGTCCGGGTCGATCGGTGGCCCGGAGGAGCTCGACCGACTGACTTGGCATCCGGCGACCGTGCCGGGAACGGCCGCAGGGGCACTCCGCGCGGCGGGGCTGTGGAGCTGGGACACGCCGCGCCGATTCGATGGCGAGGAGTGGTGGTGGCGCACCCGGTTTGCCGGCGACCGGCGCGCGGTGCTCGGCCTCGACGGGCTGGCCACCCTCGCCGACGTGTGGCTCAACGGCGTGGCGATTGTCGCCAGTGAAAACATGTTCCGGGCGCACGAGCTGCCGGTCGAGCTCCGGGGCGACAATCAGCTGGTGATCCGCTGCCGCCCGCTGGAGCCGCACCTCGCCATCAAGCGTCCCCGGCCGCGCTGGCGGGTGCCCATGCTCGAGCAGCAGCAACTCCGCTGGGTACGCACCACCCTGCTGGGCCGCACCCCCGGGTGGTCTCCCCCGGCGCCGGCGGTCGGGCCGTGGCGACCAGTTTGGATCGAGCACCGGGCGGCCCTCGCGGTGGGTGACGTGGCGGTAGCGAGCCGCCTCGAAGGAAGCGCCGGAATTGTCGAGGTGGCCGCCGTCCTCGAGGAGGGCGTCGACTCCGCGTCGCTCATCGTCGCGCGCGGCGCCGAGCGGGTGGTAGGCGCGCTGGCCCACGACCGGGGCCGCTGGCGCGGCTCGGCGGCAATCCCC
>JBGPVQ010000118.1:0-7853 GCA_041491785.1 Gemmatimonadota bacterium
CGGTCCGTCCCGTCAGAAAACCGCGCCAGTGCGGTAAATAGTTGTTCGCCGCTCGGCGCCAGAGCCACCGAGTCGGGATTGACGGAAATCCACTGGAGAACCGGTGCGGGCGGATTCGCCCGCACATCGACCCGCGCGACGGCGCCCAGTTCGCCGGTCTTGAGCCGGAGCAGGGCCCGCACCTCGAAGGCGCCGGCAGCCGTTGCGCGGTACAGGCCGGCGGCGTCAATCGTTCCACCGGTCGCCTCGAACACCGCCCCCTGAGCGGCCTGAACCGCTCCATTGGCGCTCACCGCCAGCGCCTGGAACCGGACGGTATCCGATGCCGACAGATCCGCGGCATCCGGGATGATCCTCACCGCCACAACCCGGGTCGGGTCAGGCTCCAGACCAGCCGAAGCTGATCCGGGTCGGCAGCCGGCGAACGCTACGAAACCAAGCCCGATCGCCGCGCTGGAGAATGAGGCTTTCATGGAGTCAAATGTAGGGAATTCGCCGGCTGTCAACAAGTCAAGAAAACGATCACATCAACATATCAACATCGGTCATGGTATCGGTAACAAATTACTGCTCAGTGACTTAATTGATCGAACTCCGGCCCATTCTCAGGCCCTATGGTGACAATTTTCTAACAGTGTTGAAGTTCCTGCCCCCGCTTGCCCTGTCGAACGTGAGCCCGGATGTGCGCTCCCGGCGGGCTGGGGAGGCGCCCGCATCCGGCGCGATCGAAGCGCTCTGTCCGGTTGCGTAACCTCAGGCAGCGGCCAATATTCCAGCCCGTTTTGGAGTGGTGGCCGAGCGGCTGAAGGCGGCGGTTTGCTAAACCGTTATAGGGGCGAAATCCCCTATCGAGGGTTCGAATCCCTCCCACTCCGTTCCCCCCGTCAGGCCCCCATCGTGACCTCTGCTCCTCCCGACCTGCTCGCCGAGCTCGCACCGCTTCTTCAGGACGTGTCGCTCGATCTCCCCTGGGATCTGATCGAGCGGTTCGCGACTCTCAAGCGCGAACATCCGACCGATGTGCGAGCCGCCGCCGCGGAAATCGTGGCTCGCCTCGAGGCCCACGGGGTCCCGGTGCTGATGCACGAGCCGGAGATTTTTCTGAGTCTGCCGGGCGCCGCTCGGGTGGAGGCAGCGGGCCAGACTCTCCCAGCCAAACCCCTCGCGATGAGCCGCTCCTGCCCTGGAGGGCTGACCGCCCCGCTCGCGTTCGCCCCCACCGCCTTCGACCCCAACACCGACCAGGTCATCTCGGGACCGGTGCCGGAAGACACCAGCGCCGACCTCCGGGGCAAGCTGGTTTTGGCCCACGGATTCGGCATGTCGTCGATGGCCCGGCACTTTGAGGAGCGGGGGGCGGCCGGCCTGATCGCGGTGCATCCCGGGAAGAATGCCCACTGGGGAATTTGCAGCACGATCTGGGGCTCACCCGACCTCCGGGACCTGCCCCGCAAGCCGAATTTCGTGGTCGTCTCGGTGAGTCACCCCGACGGCCTCGCCCTGATCGAGCTCGCCGAGCGGGGCGGCTCCGCCACCGTCACGGCCGACCTCGAAGAAGGCTGGTTTCCCTCCCCCATTCCGGTGGTGACGATCCCGGGCACCGAAGAGCCCGACAGCTTCGTGCTCCTGCATGGGCACTACGACTCGTGGGATGTCGGCGTAGGCGATAACGCGGTGGGGAACGCCGCGATGCTCGAGATTGCTCGGGTGCTCTGGAAGCACCGGAAGGCCCTCAAACGCTCGGTGAGGATCGCCTGGTGGCCCGGTCACTCGACCGGGCGGTACGCCGGGAGCACTTGGTTCGCCGATCACTACGCCATCGATCTCTACGAGCACTGCATTGCCCAGGTCAACTGCGACTCTCCCGGGTGCCGCTGGGCCACCGAGTACATCGATGTGTCCTGGATGTCGGAGGCCGAGGAGTGGGCGCAGACCGTGATCCGGCACGTCACTGGAAAAGAGGCCCGGGGGGAGCGCCCCCACCAGGCGGGTGACTACTCCTTCAACAACATCGGCCTCTCCTCGTATTTCATGCTCTCCAGTACTATGCCCCCAGCGCTTCGCGCCGAAAAGCAGTACTACGTCGTGGGGGGGTGCGGCGGCAACATCGCCTGGCACACGGAGGAGGACAGGCTGGAAATCGCCGATCGGGAGAATCTGCGGACCGACATGAAGGTGTACCTCGCCGCGGTGGCCGGCGCGGCCAACGCGACCGTGGCGCCGTTGGACTTCTCCCGCACGGTCGAGGAGTTCGGGCGGACGCTCTCCCGCTACCAGGACGCCGCCGGCGGAGACTTCAGCTTCGAGCCGGCGCGCGCCGCGCTCACCCAGCTGTCGCTGTCGCTCGCGCGATTCAAGGTCCATTGCGCGGCGCTGGCGGCCCGCTCGGTCGTCGATCCGGCGGTGAAGCGCGCCAACGCGGCGCTTCGGCGCCTCGCCCGGCTGCTGGTGCCGGTGAACTTCACCACCGGTCCCGCCTTCTATCACGATCCCGCGGAGACCATCCCGCCGCTTCCGGATCTCGCTCCGGCGCTCTCGTTCCGCCGCGTCCCGCGCGAGGGACGCGGCTTCGTCCGCACCCATCTGGTTCGGGGCCAGAATCGCCTGGTGGCGGCTCTGCGGGACGCCCGCCGGGCGGTGGAGGACGCGATCGGATGAGGCCGGCCTACGGTGCCGCGGCCGTAGCGCTGCTCACCCTGGCCGGTTGCGCCGGAACCGACGCACCGCCGGCGGACACCTTGAGGCTCGCGCTCATCAACGATCCGATCCTGAATCCCGTCCTCGCACCCGATGTCGGGTCGGTGCTGGTCAACAAGGTGATCTTCCCGGGGTTGGTGCGGCCCGACGAACAGCTCCGCCCCGAGCCGGACCTCGCCACCTCCTGGACGATCTCACCCGACGGGAAGACCTACACGTTTTCGCTCCGCCGCGGCGTCAAGTGGCACGACGGCGTCCCGTTTTCCTCCCGGGACGTGCAATTCACCTTCGAGCGGATCCTCGACCCCAAGTCGGGGAGCCTGCTCTGGTCCGATTTCGCCGCCATCGAGCGGGTGGAGGCGCCCGATTCGTTCACCGTGCGCTTCGTGCTGAGCGCCCCGTTCGCCTCCTTCCTTACCCTCCTGGGGTACAACGCCGGGATCATCCCCGAGCACGCCTTCGCCGGCAAGCCGATTCTCGACAACACCGAATTCAATCGGGGGAAACCGATCGGCACCGGACCCTTCCGGGTCGTTGCGGCAGTACCCGGCTCCTCGCTCACCCTCGAGGCCGACCCCGACTACTACGGGCCGAAGCCGCGCCTCGCGCGGATCGTGTTCAAGCTGGTGCCCGACGCCAATGTGCAGGTGGCGGCGCTCCGCGCCGGGGAGCTCGACCTGGTGACCCTCGAGCCGGCCAGTCTCCCCGGAGTCGAAGGGACGCCCGGACTGACCATCCGCCGGGCCACCGTGCCGCAACACTATTACCTGGCGCTCAATCAGCGGCTTCCCCTCTTCAAGTCGCCGCAGGTTCGCCGCGCGCTCGACCTGGCCGTCAACCGGGAGGCCATCATCGAAGGTGTCCTCAAGGGAGCCGCCGACCTTCCGGTGGGGACCATTCCGGTCGCGCTGGGTGACTGGTTCGCCGATTCGTTGCCGCGCGCCGCGACCGACACGGCGGAGGCCGGTCGTCTCCTCGCGCAGGCGGGGTGGCGGCGCTCCGCCGATGGCACGATGAGAAACTCGAAGGGGGATCCGTTCCGGTTCACGATCAGGGTGGACAAGGGAAACCCGAGCCGGGAGCAGACGGCGCTGGCTCTGCAGCAGGACTTCAAGGCCATCGGCCTCGAAGTCTCGATCGAAACCGTCGAGTTCGCGGCCCTGGTGCGGGACGATCTGCAGCCGGGCCGCTACGACGCCATCCTGATCTGGTGGACCACGCCTCCCGATCCTGATCAGTACTCGTATTACGCGTCGGGCCAGATCAACAACAATGTCGCCTACGCGAATGCCACCGCCGACAGCCTCCTGCTGGCCGGCCGGCGGGAAACCGATCCGGCTCACCGCCGGGCGATCTATCACGCGTTCCAGGCGCTGGAGCGTGAGGATCCCCCGGTGCTCGTCCTCTATTACCCACGCGAAATCCAGGCGATGACCCGCCGGCTTACCGGACTGCCGCGACTCGGCATCCGCGATGCGCTGCGCCACAGCGAGACCTTTTCCCTGGGGCCCCGGTGAGCGGCGCAGGGTTTCTCGCGCGACGGCTGCTGCAGGGACTCATCGTCCTCTGGATCGTCACGACCGCGACATTCGTCCTGATCCACCTGGCGCCCGGCGGGCCCTCGATTCTGGCCGATCCGAAGCTTTCGCCGGTGGAGCGCCGGGCCATCGAGGAGCGTCTGGGCCTCGACCGGTCGCTCCCCGCGCAATACCTGGCCTGGCACTGGAATCTGCTGCGAGGGGACCTCGGCCAGAGCTTCCTCTACCAGACCCCGGCGGGACTGACCGTGGTGGAGCGGGTACCCAACACGCTGCTGCTGGCCGGCCTCGCGCTCGCGGTGAGCCTGGCGCTCGCGGTCCCTCTCGGCGTCCGTGCCGGCCGGCGGCCCGGAGGCCCCGCCGATCGGGTTCTGGATCTCGCGAGCCTCGCCGCCCTCTCGCTCCCCACCTTCTGGTTCGGCATCGTCCTCATCATTCTCTTCGCCGCGCTCTGGCACCTGCTCCCAGCGGGTGGGATGACCACACCGGGGCTGGAGGACTCGCCGGGGGACCGGCTCCGCCACCTGGTGCTCCCGGTCGCGGTGCTGGCACTTCCCATCACCGCGGAGCTGCTCCGATACGTGCGGAGCGGCGTCGCCGCAGCCGCCCATGCGCCCCATGTGCCTGCCGCGCGAGCCAAGGGCCTCACCGAGGGCCAAGTCTCCCGCCGGCACCTGCTCCGGAACGCGCTGCTGCCGCTGGTGACGGTCGTCGGTCTCCAGGCACCGATCCTGGTGGGCGGCGCCGCGATCACCGAGACGGTCTTCTCCTGGCCCGGGATGGGACGGCTAGGCGTGGAAGCGGCGCTCGGGAGGGACTATCCGGTCGTCATGGCCATCACGGTGACGGTGGCGGGAGCGATCATCCTGGTCAATGTCATGCTCGATCTGCTCTATCGCTGGATCGACCCCCGCGTCCGGATCGAGTGAGCGGTGAGACGACTCGCGGCGCTCGCCCCGGCGGGGCTCCTGACCGTACTGCTGCTCTTCGCCTGGGCCGGGCCGCTGGTCCGCCGCACCGACCCCGATGCGCTCGATCTCCGCCGCGGCACCGGCGCCGCATCCGCGGCGCACCCGCTCGGGACGGACGAAAGTGGGCGGGACGTGCTGGCCCGCCTGATGGTCGGCGGTCGGGTGTCGCTGGCTGTGGGGACCCTCGCGACGGCGGTGGCGCTGGTGCTGGGCACGCTGGTGGGCGGTGTGGCGGGATGGCGCGCCGGCTGGGTGGACGGCGTCCTCATGCGCGCCACCGACGCCGCGATGGCGGTGCCGGTGTTGTTCGTCGCGCTCGCGGTGCTCTCACTCTTCGGGAGCCGGGTTCCGCTTCTGATCGGCATCATCGGAGTCACTTCGTGGATGGGCCCCGCCCGGCTGGTCCGGGCGGAAGTGGCGGCGCTTCGGCAGGCCGAGTTCGTGATGGCGGCGCAAGCCCTCGGGCGGGCCGGCCCGGGGATCTTCCTCCGGCACCTCCTCCCCCAATTGGTTCCCCTCCTGAGCGTCGCCGCCAGCGTGGGAGTGTCCTACGCAATCCTCACCGAGTCGGCGCTCTCGTTTCTCGGGCTCGGCGTACAGCCGCCTCGAGCCAGCTGGGGCAACATGTTGACCGGGGCGCAGGCCTCGCTCTACACCGCACCCCGGCTGGCCATCTGGCCCGGGGTGATGATTCTCCTGACCACTCTCGCCTGTAACACGCTGGGGCAGGCGCTTCGCCGGCGTCACGCGCCCTGACGCACGACTTGCCTTCGCCGGGGCGCTCGGCGATTTTCCGCCGCCCCCAGCCACGAGCCCGATGTTCACCACCGCGCCGCGCGTCCGATTCGCCCCCTCACCCACCGGCTACCTGCACGTCGGCGGCGCGCGCACGGCTCTTTTCAACTGGCTCTTCGCCAAGAAGAGCGGCGGCACCTTCATTCTGCGCATCGAGGATACCGATCAGCAACGGAGCACCGAGGACCACACCCGGGTAATCCTCGACGGGCTGACCTGGCTCGGACTCGACTGGAACGAAGGCCCCCTGTTTCAGGGCGCCGAGGTGGAGCGGCACCGCCGCGATGCCGACCAGCTGCTCGCCCAGGGCGCCGCCTATCGCTGCTTTTGCACCAAGGAGGAGCTGGAGGCGCAGAGGAGGGCGACCGCCAAGGGCGGTGACGCCTTCAAGTACGACCGCCGCTGCGACCGGCTCCCCGCCGCGGAGGTCGAAGCGCGCGCGGCCCGGGGGATGCCGTTCGTGATCCGGTTCCGAATGCCCGATGAGGAAATCGCCTGGGACGACGCGGTGCACGCCCGGATCACCTTTCAGGGCAAGGACCTCGACGACCTGGTGATCCTTCGATCCGATCGCACTCCGATCTACAACATGGCGGTGGTCTCCGATGACATCGCGATGCGAATCACCCACGTGATCCGGGGCGACGACCACGTGTCCAATACGCCCAAGCAGATCGCGCTCTACCGGGCTCTCGGAGCGCCGATCCCGATCTTCGCCCACGTCCCGATGATTCTGGGCGCCGATGGGAAGAAGCTCTCCAAGCGCCATGGGGCCACCGCGGTCGGCGATTACCAGAACCTCGGTATCCTGCCTGCGGCGATGCGAAATTTTCTGGCGCTATTGGGTTGGTCCCCAGGAGAGGACCGTGAAATCCTTCCCGAGAGCGAGATGATCGCCCTCTTTTCACTCGAGGGAATCCAGAAGAAGCCCGCGGTCTTCGACACCACCAAGCTCGAGTGGATGAACGGCCAGTATCTATCCCTGCTCCCCACCGCAGAGCTGATCGAACCGGTGGCGCGAGAGCTGGCTCGTATGACGGTGCATTTCGGGTCCCCGGAGCTGCTCCCTCCCTATATCGACGCGGTGAAGGCTCGCTCGCGCACCCTCCTCGACGTCGCCCGTCAGGTGGCGGTCCGGCTCGACTCGCGCTACGCCGAGCTTGACGACAAGGGCCGCAAGCTGATCGAGAAGATGGACGCCGGTTACGCGCGGAGTCTGGGCCTCGCCATCGACACCCTCCGGGGCCTGGACGAGGAGGTCTGGAGGCCGGAGCCGATTCTTGAGGCGCTCAAGCGTCGGGTCGAGACTGAGGGCATGAAGCTGGGCGATTTGCTGCAGCCGATCCGGGTGGCGCTCACCGGCTCGACGGTGTCCGAGCCGGTCAACGAGCTCCTGGCGGTGGTGGGACGGTCATCGGCGCTGGCGCGTCTCACTGCCCATGCCGAACGGCACGCGTCACCCTGAGGGCGCTATAGGAGACTTGGTGGTGTCCTTCTTTTCCGGCTTGACCTTCTGATTCTTCTCCAGCTCGTGCAGTCGTTCCCGCTCCGCCCGCAGCTCCCGGATCGCCCGCTTGAAGTCCTCCATCGTCTGCGCCCGCTGGGCGGCGTACTGCAGGTCCTCCCGGATGGCCGCGAGCCGGTTGGCCTGGGAAAACTCCATCTGGGTGCCTCCGCCCTTGATCGGAAGCAGCGCCAGGACCGCGCTGGGGATCTTGAGCCCGCCGAGATAGATGTACTTGCTGTCGAGCCCGAAGGTCTTCCCGAAGATTTGCGTCGTCCAGCTGGGCGGCTTGGCGCCGGGGGCACTCGGCGCGCTCAACACCGAGTCGATGTACTCCTGCACGATGGC
>JBGPVQ010000119.1:0-7760 GCA_041491785.1 Gemmatimonadota bacterium
CGCAAGTTTCTCCGCTCGGTGTCGAGTGAAGCCCGCGCCGCCGCCGAGGCGGTGGCGACACTGGCGCTCGCGCACCCCGTGGCCGGGTTTGAGCTGGTGGTCGACGGCACCGTGCGGCTCAGTGTGCCGGCGGGGCAGGACGATTCCGCCCGCCTCGCCGGCGTCTGGGGGCCGGCGCTTGCCGGTACCCTGATACCGGTGCAATACGCCTCCGGCCCGGTACGGGTCCATGGCTTTGCCCAGCGTCCCGGTGACGCCGCACCCACTGGACGCCGCACCCAGCTTTTCGTCAACGGCCGGCCCTTTCGCGACGTGTTCCTGGTGCGCGCAGCGGAGGCGGGGTACCGCTCCGCCATCCACCCCGGCGACCGTCCCAGCCTGCTGCTCCGGCTGGAGGTCGCCGCCGCCGACGTGGACGTGAACGTGCACCCCGCCAAGCTCGAGGTCCGCTTCCGGGACCGCGTGGCGGTCGAGCGCGTGGTGGAAGAGGCGGTGCGCCATGCGCTGGGCGGACTGGAGGCCGCGGCACCGGTGGGCGATTGGCGCCCGATGCCCCTGAGCGATCGTGGCGAAAACGCTTCGCTGTTCGCTCCGCTCGACGGGGGAGAGGGCGCCGCTCCCGGGGCGACCGGCGCCGGCACCTTCGCCGCACCGGTCACCCAGTTGTTCTCGAGCTACATCGCCTTCGAGGGGCCGGACGGACTGGTGATCGTGGATCAGCACTCCGCCCACGAGCGAGTCCTCTTCGAGGAGGTCATGGCGCAGCTCACCGGTGGCGGGGCCGCGAGCCAGCGGCTGCTGCTTCCCGAAACGCTGGAGCTGACCGATGAGGAGCTGGATGCGCTGGAACGGCACCGGGAGGTGGTCGAGGCGGTCGGCTTCCAGGTGGAGCCGTTCGGCGGCCGCTCGGTGGTGCTGCACGCGGTGCCGGCGCCCCACCCGCGGTTCGACGCGATCGAATGTTTTCGAGAGTTGATTACCGATCTGGCCCGGGGCCGTTTCGGCGGGTGGGCCAATCGGCTGGAGCGGTTCGCCGCCACCTACGCTTGCCGCGCCGCGGTCAAGGCGGGAATGCCGCTGGGAGAATCCGAGATGCGGTCGCTGCTCTTCCGGCTCTTCGAGACTCGGCTGGCCCCCCACGACGTGCACGGCCGGAGCACCATCGTGCAGTTGCCACGCGAGGAGCTGGAGCGCCGGTTTGGACGACGCTAGCCTCCCGATCATCGTGGGACCGTCGGCCATCGGGAAGACCGCGGTGGCGCTGGCCCTGGCCGCGCTACTCCCCATCGAGGTGATCTCCGCCGATTCTCGGCAGGTCTACCGCCGGCTCGACGTGGGAACCGCCAAGCCCACCCGCCGGGAGCGGCAACGGGTGCCCCATCACGGCCTCGACCTGGTGGAGCCGGGTGAGCGGTTCAGCGCGGGGCGTTTTGCCCGGGCGGCGGCGGGGTGGATTGCCGAGGTGCGGGCGCGGGGACGCCTGCCCGTCGTGGTCGGAGGCACCGGTCTCTATGTCCGCGCCCTCGCGGAAGGCCTGTTCGTCGAGCCGCCGCTCGATCCGGACCGCCGCCGCGCGCTGGAGCACTGGGTGGCGGGGCTTCCGCCGGGTGAGCTGGTGCGCTGGGCCGGACGCCTCGATCATGGATTCGCCGGCGGAGGCCGGCAGCGCGCCACCCGCGCGATCGAGATCGCGCTCCTGACCGGCCATCCGCTCTCCCTGTGGCACCGGCGCGCGCGGAGCGAGGGCACCATCGCCCCCTGGTACGTACGCTTGAGCGCGCCGCGGCCGGTGCTGCACCAACGCATCCGGGTCCGCGCCGAGGAGATGGTGCGGCGCGGCATGATCGAGGAAGTCGCGGCGGTGCTGAGCGAAGGGCACTCCCCCCAGGCGCCGGGCCTGGACGGAGTGGGGATTCGCGAGGCGGTGGATTACCTGCACGGGCGGCGCGCCCGGGACAGCATCGCCGAGGCCATCGCCACCAGTACGCGGCAATACGCCAAGCGACAGGAGACCTGGTTCCGCCACCAATTGCGGGGTCCGGTGCTGACCCTCGATGCCACCCGGCCTCCGGAGGAGCTGGCCGGAGAAGTCGCCGCGGCGTGGCGGAGCCGCGATATTCCGGTCGCCGACGGCCGACAGCCTACTCCCGGACTGCATCCATGAAGATCGGTATCACCTGCTACCCCACCTACGGCGGCTCCGGCGCCCTCGCCACCGAGCTCGGCCTGGATCTCTCCCGCCGGGGGCACGAGGTGCACTTCATCACCTATGCCATGCCGTTTCGGCTCCGGGGATACGTCGAGCGGGTCTATTTCCACGAGGTGGATACCGTCTCCGGGCGCTATCCGCTCTTCGAGCACTTTCCCTACACCCTGGCCCTGGCCTCGAAACAGCACGAGGTGGCGCTCCGCGAAGGGCTCGAGGTGCTCCACGTTCACTACGCCATTCCCCACGCGACCACGGCCTGGCTCGCGCGCGAGATGCTGGGGCCCAAGCATCCCCTCAAGGTCATCACCACGCTGCACGGAACCGACATCACCCTGGTGGGCCAGGAGGAGAGCTTCCACGCCATCACCAAGTTCTCGATCGAGCGCTCCGACGCGGTGACCGCGGTCTCCGCCTACCTCAAGGACGAGACGGTGCGCACCTTCGGCTGCAACGAATGCCGGATCTCGGTGATTCCGAATTTCGTGAATCTGGAGGAGTATCGCCCGGTGGCGGAGCGGCAGCGCGAGGGGCTCTGTCCCCCCGGCCACAAGCTGGTCACCCACATCTCCAATTTCCGGGAGGTCAAGCGGGTGCGCGACGTGGTGCGGGTCTTCGCCCGGATCCGCCGGGCCATGCCCGCCACCCTCCTCATGATCGGTGACGGCCCCGATCGCGACGATTCGGAGCGCGAGGCCCGCGACTTGGGCGTGGCCGCCGATGTCCGATTCCTCGGACGGATCGATACGGTAGCGCCCCTCCTGCAGCAGAGTGACCTGTTCGTGCTGCCCACCCAGAGTGAGTCGTTCGGTCTCGCGGCGCTGGAGGCGATGGCCTGCGGCGTTCCGGTGGTGGGCACCCGGGCGGGAGGGCTGCCGGAGGTGGTGCAGGACGGGATCACCGGCATTCTGGAGCCGGCCGGCTCGGTGGAGGCCATGGGCCGGCGCGCCGTGGAGCTGCTGCGCGATCCCGCCCGCCACGCGACGATGGCCCAGGCGTCGGCGGAACGCGCCCGGCTGTTCGACGCCGACCGGATCGTCCCGATGTACGAGCAGCTTTATCGGGAGGTGGTGGGGTGACCCTCTCCTGGTGGCAGGGTCTCATCCTCGGGCTGGTCCAGGGCCTCACCGAATTCCTCCCGGTCTCCAGCTCCGGGCACCTGGTGCTGGCCGAACGCCTGGTGGGCTTCCGGCCGCAGGGCGTCTTCTTCGAGGTGGCGGTACACGTCGCCACGCTGCTCTCGGTGGTCATCGTCTTCTGGGGGCGGATCATGGAGTTGCTCCGGGGGCTGTTCACCGGAAGCCGTGACGCGCTGGGATACGCCGGCCTCTTGCTGATTGCGTCGGTACCGGCGGGCGTCGCGGGGGTGGTGCTCCGAGAATACTTCGAGCGCTCCTTCCACTCCCTCCCCGCGCTGGGCTGGCAGTTCCTGGTCACCGCCGCCCTGCTCTGGAGTACCCGGTGGGCGGTGCGGCGGGCCACCGGCACCCGACCGACCGCTCCGCAGGCCCTGCTGATCGGGATCGGCCAGGCCATCGCCATCGTGCCGGCCATCTCCCGCTCGGGGGCCACCATCGCGGCGGCGCTCTGGTGCGGCCTCGCGGCCCAGCCGGCCGCCGAGTTTTCATTTCTCATGGCGGTCGTGGTGATTGCCGGCTCCGGGGTGCTCGAGGCGCGCCACATTCCTCCCGGCGCCCACCCGTTCACGGCGGGCCTGCTCACCGCGTTCCTCGCCGCGATGATTTCCGGAGTCATCGCCATTCGCTTCCTGCTCCGACTGCTGCATCGGCAGAAATTCCAGGTTTTCGCGCCCTACTGCGCCGCCCTGGGAATTTTCTGCCTGGTGTGGTTCGGATGGATGGGCAAGTGAGCGCGGGGGTCCGCTGGCACGACTCGGTCGCCTCCACGCTGGACGCGGTCCACACCCTCGCCGCCGCCGGGGCTCCCCATGGGGCCGCGGTGGCGGCGCGAATCCAGACTTCCGGTCGGGGAACCCGGGGTCGCGGCTGGATCTCCGGCGACGGCGGGCTCTGGATGAGCGTGGTCTGCCGGCCCTGGGACGTGGTCGCCATCGAGACCGTCGGCATCCGGGTCGGGCTGGGCCTGGCGGACTACCTCGACCGGCTCCTGCCCGCGCGCACCCGGGTCTCGATCAAGTGGCCCAACGATCTCTTCCTGGATGACGGCAAGGTGGGCGGAATCCTCTCCGAAGCGCGCTGGCAGGGAGGCACGCTGGCATGGCTGGCGGTCGGGGTCGGAATCAATGTGACCAACGAGCTTCCGCTCGAGATTGCGCGCCGCGCCGTGCGGCTGGCCGATTTCGGCGTCATCGCGATGCCGGCGGATCTCGCCGAGCCGGTGGCGGCCATCGTGGCCCGGGCGGCCGAGGTTGCGGCACCGCTCACTCCCAACGAAGTGGAGCACTTCCACGCCAGGGACTGGCTCCGCGGCCGCGCCCTCGCGCAGCCGGAGCCGGGCATCGCGGAAGGGATCACCCGGGGGGGCCGTCTCCGGGTCCGCAAAGGCGACGGCGCCCTCGCGGAAGTGTTCGGCTCGGTCCAGCTCGCCGCCGGCGGCCGGTGACCGACCGCCGGGCTGTCGGCTACCGGTTGCTGGGACGGAGCTTCGACTATTTGCTCCATCTGCGCCCCGCCGAATGGCCGATTCTCACCATTCATCTGCTCACCGGCACGGCGCTCTCCCTCGGCGTCGGCGGCATCTTGGCGGGGCAGGGAGGCTGGCGGCTGGTGGTCGGCGCGGTGGCGTTCATCATCGGTCTCAATGGCGGCACCCTCGCACTCAACTCCGCCTTCGATCGCGACACCGGAGACGTGGCCTATCTCCGGCGGCCGCCGCCGCCGCCGCCGGGCCTCGCCGGGTTCGGCTTGGGGCTGATGGTGGCCGGTCTGTGGGTGTCGTTCCTGCTTCCCCGCGGGTTCACCGCCGCGTACGCCGTGTGTTTCGTCTTGTCGGTGCTCTACTCGGTGCCTCCGGTGCGGCTCAAGGCGGTGGCCGGCCTCGACTGGATCATCAACATGGTGGGGTTCGGCTTTCTCACCCCCTATGCCGGCTGGGCACTCGGCGGCCGCCCCTTCGCCGGCTCCGGTCGCATCGTGGTGCTGGGGTTCGCGTTCCTCTTCGGGGCGCTGTACCCGCTCACCCAGCTCTATCAATTGGAGGAAGACCGCCAGCGGGGCGACCGCACCCTCGCCTCGGTGCTCGGCGTCGATTGGAGCATCGCCATCGCCCTCGGGTTGGCAGCGCTCGCCTTCGCCGGATTCGGATTTGCCGCACGGACGAGCGGGTGGGCGACGTCGAGGGACGGACTGGCGCGCTGGGGCGCGCTGGGCGCCGCGGCGTTCGCGTGGGCCGTTGTGCTGGGTCCCTGGTGGCGGGGGCGGAGAACCATGGACGCGGCGGCCCACCAGCGCGGCATGCATCGGGCGCTGCTCGCCTGGGCAATCACCGACCTCGCGGCACTCTTCGCATGGGCCCGCTGAGGCCGCGATGCTCTTGGCCCGGCCACCGGGCCCGGGCTACCTTTCATCGTCAACCGCAGCCCGGGGATTTTTCATGACGTCGGCCCTGCCGATGGACGCCGGATACGATCGCACCGACCTGCCCAGGATCGTTCGGGCGGGGGTCAAGCTCGGCGTAATTCAGTCGATCTTGATCGCCCTGTTCGGCGTGTTGCAGCCCCGCCTCGAAGGAACAATGGAGTTGGTGGTGTGCGGTGCCATTCTCCTGATCGGGCTCGCCGTGACCATCGTGCTGCCCGGGCAGTGGACCCGCGCCCGAACCATCGAAGGCATCGCCGGTGCCGCGGGAATTGGTTTCGCGTCGGCCATCGTGTTCCTCCTGGTGGATGTGGCGCTGTTTCAGCCATTCCACCTGTGGACCAACCGGTGGCTCGAGATCGGCGGCGGAAGCAATTGGTGGTACCACCCGGTCTGGTGGATGGTCGGAACCTATCTGCCCTGGATGGGCGCCTGGGTGCAGGCCCATCAGGCCGCCAAGACGGGCTCGTCGAGTCCGGCCGGTCTGGTGCTGGGCGCGTTCGTGCTGGCGGGGGCGTTCCTTGCCGTCGCGGTCCTGCTCAAGGTGCCCAACGCCGCCTGGGGTCTCGGCGGGTTTGCCGTCGCGATGCTGCCGGCCCTCGCCCTCTTGACGGCGTTGAGCGGGCTCGGGGTGCGTCGTCGCTAGCCGGTGAGGCCCGTTCACACGCTGCTCCGATTGGTTGGCTGGCTGCTCACGCCCCTCGTTGCGTGGGCAGCTTCGTTTGCAGGCGCGTGGTTAGGAGCCGCAGTTTCGAGCAGGGCGGGGAGCTCGAGCACCGCGTTCTGGATCACCGCGGGTTGCGGGGCGGCGGCGGCGCTCACGGCCGCGTGGGCGTGGCTCCGGCTGTTGCGGCGCTCTCCCGGGTTGCAGGAAACCCTGGCGGTGGCCCCGGACGGCACCCCGCTCGCGGCGATCGCCGACGATTCTCCGAGGAAACCGGAATGAGATTTTGGCGGCTCGCAGGTGGATTGGCGGTGCTGGCCGGGCTGGGCGGCTGCGGCGGTCGCGGGGAACCCGGCCCCGGCGCGCCCCCGGCCGCGGACGCCGGAGCGGTGCGCGCCGCCGATTCGCTGGTCCTGGTGGCGCCGGGCGGCGTCACCGTCTGGCTCGCCGAGGGCCGCAGGGGCGCCGATTCCAGCGGTGCAGTCTGCCTCGAGCGGAGCCTCGAGATCCGGCGCGACAGCTCTCGCCTCAAGGTTCCCCTCCTCTACACTCGGGCCGCGCCGACCCTGCTTGACGACTCGACCCTCCGCGCCGAGCTGTGGCGGGACTGCCGGCCCACCGCGGCGTACCGGGTGAGCCTGCGCGACGGCATGCCCCACCGCATCTCGCAGCCCTAGCTATGCGATCAACCCCCACCGCGGTGGCCGCGCTCGCGCTTCTCCCGGGCGTGCTGGGGGCCCAAGGGGTCGGGGTCGGCATTTCCCGTTGGCTCAACTCTCCGCATGTAACCCAATATCAAGTAGGGGTCGGTGGCTTCGGTCACGGTCCCTTCCGATTCACCCTTTCCGGCCAATTCCTGGAACAGGCAGCGCCCAGCAAGGCGCACTGGTACGGCGGCGGCGCCGAGTTGGTGCTCCGCACCACCGCATCGGCGCAGCCCTACCTGATCGGCGGGCTCGCGGTGGGCGCGGGCCGCGGCCCCACCGGGGGCGGGGAGGCGCCGGGCATGGGAGCGTGGGGCGGCGTGGGCGCCGAGCTCTTTTCCTACGGGCCGATCGGCCTGCAGGCGGAGGCGCTCTACAATTGGCGGAGCAAGGTGCAGTTGAGGGGAGTGTCGCTCGGGCTGCGGCTGGGGGCGAAGTTCGGAAGGCGGGGTGCTACCGCCGCCGCGCCCGCTCCAGGAGGGCCGGCGGCGGAATCGCCGCCCAGCGCACCGGTGCCCGCGGCCAATCCCGCCGATGAGGAGGCGCTGCGACTGGCCACCGCCGCCGGCACCTCGGCCTCTCCCGCGGCGGCGGAAGTCATCGTCACCGCGGTGGCGGCGATGGGGGCA
>JBGPVQ010000120.1:0-7756 GCA_041491785.1 Gemmatimonadota bacterium
CCGCCTGATCGAGGGACCGCCCCTGAGCATCCGCGCCGACGGCGACCAGCTCGACCAGCTGCTGATCAACCTCCTCAAGAACGCCGCTGAGGCGGCCCAGGAAACCGGGGGCGGTGCGGAGGTCACCTGGTCGGTGGAGGAGAGTACGCTGGTGGTGGAGGTGCGCGACGAGGGCCACGGCCTGACCACGTCGGCCAATCTCTTCGTGCCATTCTTTACCACCAAGCCGAGCGGGACCGGCATCGGCCTGGTGTTCTCCCGGCAAGTGGCCGAGGCGCATGGCGGGGGCCTGACCCTCCACAATCGGACCGACCGTCGTGGCTGCGTGGCGCGATTGCGGCTGCCCAGGTAGCGGATGCTGCGAACATTGCTCCTCTGGCTCTCCCGACAGCCGAAGGTGTTCCGCTTTGTGCGACGCAACCGGCTCGCCCGTTCCTTCGCCGGGCGATTTGTCGCCGGAGAATCCACTGAGACCGCCGTCGCCGCTGCAGGCGCGCTCGCGGGTCGAGGCATCACCAGCTCGCTCGACCTCCTGGGCGAGAGCGTAAGCCAGGGCTCCGAGGCCGAGGCGGCCTGCGCGCAATATCTCGAGATGCTGGCGCAGCTGGCCGGCGCGGGCGTCGAGGTGAACGTGTCGGTCAAGCTCACCCAGATGGGCCTCGACGTCGACCAAGACCTCTGCGAGCGGAACGTCCGCCGCATTCTCGAGCGGGCCCGCGCACTGCACGGCTTCGTGCGGCTGGACATGGAGTCGTCGGCCTACACCCAGCGCACCCTCGACTTTTTCGAGCGCCGGCTCCGGGGAGAATTCGCCGGCCACGTGGGCGTCGTGATCCAGTCGTCGCTCCGCCGGTCCGCCGCCGACATCGATCGGTTGATCGCCCTCAAGGCCCGGGTGCGGCTCTGCAAGGGGGCGTACCTCGAGCCGCCGGAAGTCGCATTCGCCGAGAAGCAGGAGGTGGACGGGAACTACCTCCACCTGCTCGAGCGGCTCATGCTCGACGGGAACTACCCCGGCATCGCGACCCACGATGAGCGGATCATTACCCACGCGCGCGGGTTCGCCGAGGCGCACGGCATCGCGAGCCGGCGATTCGAGTTTCAGATGCTCTACGGTGTCCGGCGCGACTTGCAGGACCGGCTCCGGGGGGCCGGCTTCAACGTCCGGGTCTATGTTCCGTTCGGCACCCAGTGGTATCCCTATCTGATGCGGAGGCTCGCCGAACGCCCCGCCAACATCGCCTTCATCCTGAGCAGCGTGTTCCGGGAGGGCCTATCTCGCCGCTCGATCCCGAGGTAACCCTGGGCGGGTACCTCGCCAAGCACGAACGCGCTCCGGCGTTTGGCGGGAGCGACGGACAGGCGTACTCGGTCGCCATCTGGGTGGACGAGGAGCCCGACGAGCGGGGGCGCTACGGCGCGGCCCTGCTGTTCGTGCGGTGGGGCCCTGCCGGCGATCGCCCGATGGGGACCGTCGAGTCTCCCCCGCTGGCCTGGGGCCGGAGCCCCGAGGAGGCTGACGAACGAGTGAAGGGACTATCCCTCTACGATGTCAAAGCGGCGCTCGACGCCGCAATCGCGGCCCGGCCGGAGGAATGGTGACCGCCCGTACCGGACTCGTCTTGGCCCGCGAAGGCGGCCAGTTCCGGGTGGCCGTCGACGGCGGGGAGGTGGTGGCCATCCTCCGCGGCAAGGCTAAGCGGAGCCGCCACGATCGGGTGGTCGTGGGGGACCGTGTCACCCTCGACGACGGCGACGAACAGGGCACGCTCGGGATCTCCGGGGTGGAGCCACGCCGGAACCTCCTCGAGCGCCGGACGCCGTCGGGACGGGGCAACCGTCCGGTCGCGGCCAATCTGGACCGGGTGTACGTGGTCACCTCCGCTGCCGATCCCCAGCCCATTCCCCAGCTCATCGACCGACTCTGCGCGATTGCGGAGGCCAACGAGATTCCCGTTGCGCTGGTGGTCAACAAGTCGGAGCTCGGTTCCGCCGAAAAACTCGCCACCCGCTACCGCCACGCCGGGTACGATGTGTTTCTGGTCAGCGCCAAGACCGGTGAGGGGCTCGAATCGCTGTTCGCCGAGCTTCGGGGCAAGGAATCGCTGCTGACCGGCGCATCCGGTGTGGGAAAATCCACCATCCTCAACCGGCTGCAGCCCGGTCTGGCGCTTCGGACCGGGGAGGTCAGCGAGAAGAACCGCCGCGGCAAGAACACCACCGTAGCGGCAGTGCTGGTGCCGCTGCTCGGCGGCGGCTGGCTGGTGGACACGCCCGGTTTCAGCGACGTGGGACTGTGGGGCATCGAGCCCCGCGAATTGGCGAGCTGCTTTCCCGAGATGCGCAACCTGATCGATCGATGCAAGTTCGCCGACTGTACCCATCGCGACGAACCGGCCTGCGCCGTCCGTGAAGCCACCAGGTCGGGCGCCGTCGATCCCCAGCGCTACGCCAGCTATTTGATTCTGCTCGAGGAGCTGCGCAGTGAGCCCAAGGAGTGGGAGTAGCTCTCCCCTTGACGGTTTAGGGTAGGGGCGGTAGGTTAACCTAAACCATTTAGGTGACCGACATGCCCAGCCATCCCGTCGACCTCCTGCAGGGTACCCTGGAGTTCCTGGTGCTCAAGACCCTGTCCTGGGGCCCGACGCACGGGTTCGCGGTCGGCCGGTGGATCCGCAAGACCACCGACGATGCCCTGGAAATCGAGGAGGGGGCGCTCTATCCGGCATTGCACCGGATGGAGCGGCGGGGCTGGATCGAGTCCGAGTGGGGGGTCACCGAGAACAACCGCCGGGCCAAGTACTACCAGATCACCCGGCTGGGCCGCGACCAGCTCCGCCGCGAAGAGACCAGTTGGACCCGCTACGTGGCCGCGGTCTCGAAGATCCTGACCGCGGCGCGGGCCTGAGCATGGCGATCGTTCCCGGGCTCCGGCGGCTCTTCCGCCTCGCCACCGGCCGTTCGACCAGCGTAGACGATGTGGAGGAGGAGCTCCGGCTCCACCTTGACCTCCGCGCCGAGGAGCTGATCGCCGAGGGCATGGCGCCCGCGGCCGCTCGCGTGGAGGCCCTCCGCCGGTTCGGTGATCTCTCCGACATTCGAAGGTCGGTGGGTCGGATCGACCGGGAGCGGGAGCGCGCGATGCGGCGCGCGGAATGGCTGGACTCGATCCTCGGAGACTTGCGTCACGCGATCCGCGGCCTCCGGCGCAATCCGGGCTTCGCCGTCGCGACCGCTCTCACGCTCGGCCTCGGCATCGGCCTCAACGTGGCGATCTTTTCCGTCTATGATGGTGTGATCCTTCGCCCCTTGCCGTTCGCGGAGCCGGACCGTCTCGCCCGCCTGTGGAGCACCAAGACCGACCGGGGATTGCGGTTCTTCTCCATCTCCGCGCCCGATTTCCTTGATTGGAGGACGCAGAGCCGGTCCTTCGAGCGCCTCGCCGCCTTCGAGCGCCAGCGGGACGTCACGCTGACCGGCGGATCCGAGCCGGAGCAGCTGCAGGCCGCGCGGATCTCGGCGGAGCTCTTCCCTCTGCTCGGGGTGGCGCCCGTGCTCGGGCGGGTCTTCGGGGCGGAAGCGGATCGCGCGGGTGCGCCAGGCGGTCGGGTGGTGCTGAGCTACGGAGTCTGGCAGCGCCGCTTCGGCGGCAGCCCGGACGTGCTGGGAAGCGCCGTCATTCTCGACGGCGAGCCCTGGACGGTGATCGGCGTCATGCCCCGCGATTTCGCGCTTCCCGGGAATCCGGCTCAGCTCTGGATGCCGCTCTCGGAGTTGGCGGCGACCGCGGATCGAGGCAACCGCTTTCTCCGAGTCCTCGGCCGCCTGCGGCCCGGGGTTGAACTCGCCTCCGCGCGGGAGGAGTTGAACACCATCGCCCGGCGCATCGAGGCGCAATTCCCGGGCAGCAACACGGGCTGGACCATCACGGTTCTAGGGTTGACCGACGCGGTAGTGGGCGAGCAGTTTCGCGCCGCGGTCACCATCCTCCTCGGTGCCGTGGGACTCGTGCTGCTCATCGCCTGCGCCAATGTGGCCACGATGGTGCTGGGACGCAGCAACGCCCGAAGCCGGGAGCTCGCGGTGCGCGCGGCCCTCGGCGCCGGGGTGGGCCGGCTTGGCCGCCTCCTGCTCGCGGAAGGCTTCGTCCTCGGAGCGGTCGGCGGTGGATTTGGGGTGGCGCTCGCCTTCGGCATGGTCCGGCTCCTCCGCGCTCTGGCCCCCGCCAATCTCCCGCGGCTCGATCAGATCGGCGTCAATGGAACGGCGCTGGGCGTGGCCGCGGTGCTCTCGTTGGCGAGCGGATTGGCGTTCGGGCTCATTCCCCTGCGGCGAGCGGGGCGCAGCACGCTCACCCACTCCTTGCGCGACGGGGGCCGCGGCGTGGCCGGCGGCCGGGACCGCCAGCGCAGCCAGCGCCTGCTGGTCGTGGCCGAAATGACCCTTGCGGTGCTTCTGCTTTCGGGGGCGGGGCTGCTGATCAGGAGCCTCTTCCGGCTGCAGCGGGTCGATCTCGGGTTCGAGCCGGAGCAGGTGCTGGTCGTGGACCTTACACTGCCGGCGGCCGGCTATCCAACGCCGGGCCGGGTAGCCGGATTCTACGAGAGCCTGCTTCGGCGAGCGGCGTCGCTCCCGGGCGTTCGCGATGTGGCAGCCGTTTCGTCCGTCCCGCTCGGCGGCCCCAACGCCGGTACGGTGTTCGCCGTGGAAGGGCGCACGCTTCCCGATCCCAAGGCGACCCCGGACGCCGATTATCGGACGGTGACACCGGGCTACTTTCGGCTGATGGGCATTCCCCTCCGGGGCGGGCGGGACTTCACCGAGCAAGACGACTCGACTTCGAGCGCTGTCGTGATCATCAGCGCCACGGCCGCACGCCGTTTCTGGCCCGGTGCCGATCCGGTGGGTGCGCGCATTCGCCTGGGTGACGTGCTGCGGGGTCCCGTTGCCGAGGTCGTCGGGGTCGTCGGAGACGTGCGCCACCTCTCGCTCGAAGCTCCCGAGTACCGGCCCATGCTCTATCTTCCCCTGCGGCGCACCGGGCAGCGCTCGATGTCAGTCCTGATCGGCGCCGCGCGAGAGCCAACCGCCTTGGTGCAGGGCATGCGCCGGGAGCTCTACGCGCTCGACCCCAACCAGCCGGTGAGCGCGGTGCGGACGCTGGACGGGGTCGTGGCCGGGGCGTTCTCCCAGCGTCGCTTCAACGTCGTGGTCCTTGGTCTGTTCGCGTTCGCGGCGCTGGTTCTCGCGGCCATCGGCCTCTACGGCGTGATGGCCTACGCCGTCACCCAGCGCACCCACGAGATCGGGGTCCGGCTCGCGCTCGGCGCGGGCCGAAGGACCGTCGTCGCGATGGTGATGGGAGAATTGCTGCGCCTGGTGCTGGTGGGGGTGCTGCTGGGGCTTGGCGGCGCACTGCTGCTCGGCCGGACCCTGGCCTCCCTCTTGTTCGAGGTGAAGCCGCGCGACCCGGCATCTCTCATCATCGCCGCCGCGGTGTTGCTCGGCGTCGCCCTGGTCGGGAGCTACCTTCCGGCTCGGCGGGCGGCGCGGGTCGATCCGCTGACCGCCCTGCGGGCGGAGTGAGCCCCTACGCCTTCGGAGTCCACCGCGTGGCGTCTCGCCGTTCGACTTTCTGCATCATCCGGTCGAACGCCGCCTGCAGGTCAATACCCTCGCGATTGGCAATGCAGATCAGGACGAAGAGGATGTCGGCAATCTCCAAGGCCAGATCCCCCTCCGGCTCCTCCGGTTTTTTGGTCTTCTGCCCGAAGCGGTGGTTGATCTCCCGGGCCAGCTCACCCACCTCTTCGGTCAGGCGCGCGAGGTTGGTCAGGGGATGGAAGTATCCCTCTTCGAACCCGGCGATCCAGGTATCGACCCGGCGTTGGGACTCGGCGAGTGACATGGCTAACTCAGCGCCCGGATAAGGGCCCTGCAGAAGTGCGGCAGATCGGCCGGCGTCCGGCTGGTGATCAGGTTTCCGTCCACCACCACCGGCGAGTCCTCCCACAGCATCCCGGCGTTCACCAGGTCGTCCCGGATGGCTCCCACGCTGGTGCCCCGCCTCCCCTTCACGATCCCGGCCGAGATGGGGACCCAACCGGCGTGGCAGATGAAGGCGACCGGCTTGCCCGCGTCATGAATTTCCCGGGTGAGCTGGAGCACGCGGGCGGAGCGGCGCAGGATGTCGGGGGCGTACCCCCCGGGAATGACCAGCGCGGCGAAGTCCTTCGCCTCCACCTCGTCCACCGTCGCGTCGGGGGTGATCGGGTAGCCGCGTTTGCCCTGATAGGTACGCTCGCCCAGCCCCGCGACCACGCACGAAGCGCCCTCCTCCTCCAGGCGGATCTTGGGGTACCAGAGCTCCAGGTCCTCGTAGAGGGGAGCGGCGAAGAACAGGATGTGTTTGCCGGAGAGCATAGGCGGCCGGGAGGCAGGGTTTCAGGTCAGATGGGACGGTCAAGTATAATTCCCCTATGCGCCCCCGCGACCGAATCCTTGCCAACCTCGAGACCATCTACCGGGAATCCTTCGACCGTGCCAAGGCCGGGGAGGACGCGGTGCGCATGGCCGAGCTCGACAATGCCTACATGCGCGACCAGCTGATGCTCGAAATCCTGCTCGATATCCGGGACCTGTTCGCCGTGACCCCGGCCGCGCCGGTCAAGGGAACCAGTGCCATCGAGAAGCTGGAGTCGCTCCGCCGGCTGGCGCAGTTCCGTCCTTGACCGCTCCGCTGATCCATCCATAGCCGCTGGTCCGCGGCGGCGTCGCCGGGTAGCTTGCGGCGATGCGCATTCATTTCGCGGTGGTTCTCTCCTGCCTCATCCTCTCGTGCTCCGGCGGCCCCAAGGCCGACCTGATCATCTACGGGCGGGTCTGGACCGGCGACCCCGCCCGGGCCTGGGCCGGCGCGGTCGCCATCAAGGGCGACACCATCCTCGTGGTGGGCGACAGCGCAGAGGTGGCCCGGTTCGTCGGCTCGGGAACCCGCGAGGTGCGACCGACCGGCGCCTTCGTGGTACCGGGCTTCATGGACGGTCACGTCCATCTCCTGGGCGGTGGCTTCCAGCTGGCAAGCGTCGATCTCCGCGACGCGGCGACCCCCGAGGAGTTCACCCGTCGCCTCAAGGCATTCGCGGCGACGCTGAAGCCGGGGGAGTGGATCACCGGCGGCGATTGGGACCACGAGAAGTGGGCCGGTGCGCCGCTTCCCGACCGGAGCTGGATCGATTCGGTGACGCTGCACAATCCGGTTTTCGTCAGCCGGCTGGACGGCCACATGGCGCTGGCCAATTCGCTGGCGCTCGCCGCCGCGAAGCTGGACCGAGGCGCCAGAGACATTCCCGGCGGAACGATCGTACGCCGAAACAACGGCGAGTTGAGCGGCGTCCTCAAGGACGAAGCCATGGGTCCGGTCTTCACCGCGATTCCCGACCCCTCCCCGTCCCAGCTCGATTCCGCCCTGACCCGCGCCATGGGCCACGCCGCGTCCCTTGGCGTAGTGGGCGTCTCCAGCGTGAGCACCGGATGGAATGACATCGCCGCGCTACAGCGCGCCCGGGTCCGCGGGGCGCTCACCCTCCGGGTCTCCGACTACATCGCCCTCGGCGCCTGGCGCTCGATGGCCGATTCGGTCGCCGTCCATGGGGTGGGCGACCAGTGGATTCGCACCGCCGGCGTCAAGGGATTCGTGGATGGCTCCCTCGGCTCCACCACCGCCCTCATGTTCCAGCCCTACCGCGATGCACCG
>JBGPVQ010000121.1:0-7720 GCA_041491785.1 Gemmatimonadota bacterium
GCCACCGAAATCCAGGACGCCACCGAAGGGCAGTACTTCCTGACCGAGGTGGTCCTCCAGGAGACCGTGGACCGGCTGATCATGAAGCGCCTGAGCCTCCCCTCCTTCGCCCGGTGGCGGCAGAAATTCGCCAAGCTGCGCCAGGCGCAGCAGTCCCCCACCCACTGGGGACTGGAGCGCCACTCCGCGGTGGCGACCGTGCTCCCGCGCCTTGAACCGGGCGACCATGCGATGGTAGTGGGTGGCGGCGCCGAGGCCGCCGTGTACCTCCTGGCGGCGCACGAGATCCAGGTCACCTGTTTCGTCGGTGACAACGCCACCTGTACCCGAATCGAGACCCGCATGGCCGCCGAAGCCCTCACCGGGAACTTCGAAGCCTACGTGGGGATGATCGGAAGCTGGTTCCCCACCCTCGCGCTCCCGGTGCACTTCGCGGTGATCGACGCCGGGATGCTGGCGGGGTTGCCTTCGCCGCGGCGGGTGGCCCTGCTCGCCCAGCTCCAGGACGTGACGGTGCCCGGGGGCCTCCACGCGGTGGTTCCCGGGGACCTCGGCGGCTCGGTGGAAGCCTGGCTCTCGCTCTACCCCGACTGGGAGCGGGTTCCCTTGTCGGGTGCTCCTGGCCGGCGAGGTACCAAGCGCCCCGCTCCGCCGGGCATCCTGCTCTCCCGCCCCTCGCCTCCCCGCGCATCGCAGGCCTCTTCCGCCTGATTCCGCGCCCACCCTCCGGGCCCACTCGGTCCGGACCGATAACCTGGTGCGACCGCAACCTCCTCGAGACGTCTCCAGCACATCCGGAGGAGACGACATGTCGCTTTCTCAGCTGGCACTCGACAAACGTGAACCCCGCGGGATCATCATCCGGGCCGGCGCCCCCAAGCGCACCCGGATGCCGTTCTGGGCGTACTGCTGGAGCGAGGATGTGGAATCGGGAGCTTGCGCCGCGCCGCGCGGCCGACGTATCCTCGATTCCGCCCCCACGCCCGATGGATCGACCCAGCGATGCCGAGCTTCACCCTGAATGGCAGCAACATCCCATTTGAGCCCGGCGCGACCATCCTCGACGCCGCCCGGGCTCAGGGGATCGACATTCCCACCCTCTGCTGGTATCCCAAGCTCCCCAACGTTGCCAACTGCCGCATCTGTCTCGTCTCCGTAGCGGGAACGCCGAAGCTCACGCCGGCGTGCAACACTCCCGCCGCCGACGCGATGGTCGTGGAGACCGAGTCGCCTGAGGCGGTCGAGAACCGCCGCAGCGTTCTGCGCTTCCTGCTGGAGCGCTACCCCGGGGACCACCTCTCCAACGGGGGCCGGGAACACCCCGCGAACGAGTTCGAGCGGTACGTGGCGCGATACGAGGTTGCGCCGCCGCAACGGCATGAGCTTGCGCTCCGGGGTGGCGATAGCCGCCCCGGCGACGTCATGATCAGCCACGACATGTCGCTCTGCGTGCTCTGTACCCGCTGCGTGCGGGCCTGCGAGAGCATTCAGGAAGTCGGGGTGCTCGACGTCGCCCTACGGGGCGAACACGCCGAGATCATCGTCGGCGGGGACGGAGATCCCGACCACGCGGGATGCACCTGGTGCGGCGAGTGCGTCCGGGTGTGCCCGACCGGTGCCATTTTCGAGGTGATGCCTCGGAAGAAGCTCAGTTCGGTGCAGATCGGGCACCCCGACCGCGTGGTGCGATCGGTGTGCCCCTACTGCGGCGTCGGATGCCAGATCGATATCCACGTTCGGGGAATCGACCTGGTCCGGGTGACCTCGCCGTGGATCGAGGAGCGTACCCCGAATCAAGGCTCCACCTGCGTCAAAGGCCGCTTCGGCTACGACTTCCCCCAGCATCGCGACCGATTGACTACGCCGCTGATCCGAAAGGGCTGGGAGCGGCGGGAGGGGCGGTGGATCTGGACCGAGGAGTCGCCCCGGTACCGCACCGGCGATTGGCACACCGTCGCGGAGGAGGGGGAGTCCCGAAAGCCCCGTCCGCCGCGCCGCCAGGTCGGGAAGCCGCCCCAGACCGGCCTCGCGCTGGTGGAGGACGGCGATGTGCGCGATCGCGGGACCACCCCACCCGAGTGGTACGAGCGCTTCCGAGAAGCCACCTGGGATGAGGCGATGAGCCTCACCGCCCAGGAGCTCCTCCGGGTCCGCGACAGCTTGGGCCCCCAGGCGCTCGCCGCGTTCTCGTCGGCCAAATGCAGCAACGAGGAGAACTACCTGCTGATGCGGATGGTCCGCGCCGCCTTCCGCACCAACAACGTGGACCATTGCACCCGGCTCTGCCACTCGACCAGCGTCGCGGCGATGAACCGGGCGCTGGCCACCGCCGCCGCCTCCGGTTCCATGCGGGAAATCGAGGAGGCTTGCGACGTCATTTTCATCGCGGGCGCGAACACGACCGAGAGCCACCCGGTGTTCGGCGCGCTGATCAAGCGGGCCCACGCCAAGGGCGCCAAGCTGATCGTGGCGGACGTGCGGGAAACCGAGCTCGCCGCGCTGGCGGATATCCACCTGCAGATGCTCCCCGGAACCGACGTCGCGCTCTACAACGGAATGCTGGCCCACATCATCGCGGCGGGGCTGGTGGACCCGCGCTTCCTCCGGGACCGGACCACGGACTTCGACAAGGTCCAGGCGGCGGTCAAGCCCTACACCCTCGAGGTGGCCGCGAAGATCACCGGCATCCCGCGGGATACCATCCGGCGCGCCGCCGAGATGTACGCCAAAGGCCCCAACACCTCGACCCTCTGGGCGATGGGGCTCACCCAGCACGCGACCGGAACCGATATCGTCACCAGCCTGCTCAACCTGCTGCTCTCCTGCGGAATGATCGGTCGGTGGGGCGCGGCGATGATCCCGATCCGCGGGCAGAACAACGTCCAGGGCGCCAGCGATGTCGGAGCCATTCCCTTCGCCTACACCGACTACCGCCCGGTGACCGATCCCGCCAATCGGGCCGAGTACGCCGCGGCGTGGGGTGTGCCCCCGGCGTCGCTTTCGCTCGAGAACGGGCTGATGGTCACCGAGATCGTGAAGGCAGGCAGCCCGGTCCGCGCCATGTTCATCATGGGCGAGAACCCGGTGCTCTCCGACCCGAACGTAGCCAAGGCCGAGGAGTGGGTTCGCAAGCTCGAGTTCCTGGCCGTCCAGGACCTATTCCTCACCGAGACGGCGCGCTGGGCGGACGTGGTGCTGCCCGGCTCGAGCTTCGCGGAGAAGGAGGGGACCTTCGCCAATACCGACCGCCATATCCAGCTCGCCAACGCGGCGGTGGCCCCGCCCGGCCAGGCGCGGCACGACCTGGACATCCTGGTGGATCTCTCCCGACGCCTCGGTCTGACTACGCTGGGAGACACCCCGGCGGAGGTGATGGACGAAATCGCCCGGGTTACGCCCAGCTGGCGCGGGGTGTCCTACGCCAAGCTCCGCCGCGAGGGCTCCCTGCAGTATCCGGTCCCCACGCCCGAATCGAAGGGCACTGCGTTCCTGTTCGACGACCGCTTTCCCACCCCCAACGGCCGGGCGCTGCTGGTCCCGGTCGAGTACCTCCCGCCCGGCGAGCTCCCCAGCGAAGAATATCCATTCTTCCTCAACACCGGCCGGCAGATGTACCACTGGCATACCGGAACGATGACCCGCCGCGCGGCGGGGCTGGACTCACGAGAGCCGGTGCCTGTGGTGGAAATCGCGCCGGTGGACGCGCTTACACTCGGCGTGGCCGAAGGCGACACGGTACGGGTCACCTCGCGACGGGGGAGCGTGCTCATCGGGGTCCGGATTTCCGATCGACAGGCGCCTGGGCAGGTCTTCATTCCCATGCACTATCGGGAGGCGGCGGCGAACCTCCTGACCAATCCCGCGCTCGACCCCTATGCCAAGATCGCGGAATTCAAGGTCAGCGCAGTCCGCATCGAGGCCGTAGCGGCCCATCACCCGCTCTTGGTTTGACGGGTATATTCTCCGCGCCATTTCCCCGAGGCGATCTTGCGTGCATTGGTAAAACCCGGACCCGGGCCCGGCATGGAGCTGCGGGAGGTCCCGGTCCCGCTCTGCGGGCCGAGCGATGTCCTGATCCGGATTCACGCCGCGGGGGTCTGCGGCACCGATCTCCACATCTGGGAGTGGGATGCCTGGGCCAGCGCCCGGCTCAAGCCGCCGGTCGTGATCGGTCACGAGTTCGCCGGCGAAATCACCTCCCTCGGCGTCGAGGCCGCCGCCGAGGGTCTCCTTGCGGTGGGCGACCTGGTTACCGCGGAGGGCCATATCGTGTGCGGCCACTGTCTCCAGTGCCGCACCGGCAACGCCCACCTGTGCAAGCGGACCCGCATCATCGGCGTGGATCGGGACGGCGCCTTCGCCGACTACATCGCCATGCCCGCGTCCAATGTCATCAAGCTCGAGGGAATCCCGGTCGAGATCGGGGCCATCATGGACCCGATCGGCAATGCGGTGCACACGGTGCTCGAAGGGGGCGACGTTCCCGGGAGCACGGTATTTGTTCTCGGATGCGGCCCCATCGGATGCTTTGCCTGCGGGGTCGCCAAAGCCGCGGGGGCCTCGCTGGTGCTCGCCAGCGACTTCAACGACATGCGCCTCGAGCTGGCCCGCCAGATGGGCGCCGACATCACCCTCAACCCGAGCCGCGACGACGTGCTCGCGCGGGTGCGCGATCTGACCGGCGGCGACGGCGTGGACCTGGTCTGCGAAATGAGCGGCCACCCCGCCGGCCACGCCCAGGCATTCGCCGCCGCCCGGCTGGGAGGCCGGGTGAATCTCCTCGGCACGCCCAGTCGCGCCACCGAGGTGGATTTCGCGCGAGACGTGATTTTCAAAGGCCTTACCCTCTACGGCGTCACCGGGCGAAAGATGTATTCCACCTGGCAGCACATGGCGCAGTTCCTCCGCACCGGACAGCTCGATCCGAAACCGGTCGTCACCCACCGCTATCCACTGGAGCGGATCGCCGAGGCGATCGGCGTGATCAAGGAGGGAAAGGCCGGGAAGGTCATCCTGGAGGTCGCCACGTGACCAGCCCCCTCGAATCGCGACTGACCGCGAGCCTCGCGCAATTCCAGCGGGAGGGCGTGTACAAGCGGCTCAATTACATCGAGGGACCCCAGGCGCCGCGCGCCCGGATGGAAGGCCGGGGCGAGGTCATCATCCTCTCATCCAACAACTACCTGGGCCTGAGCAACCAGCCCGAGGTGGTCGCGGCGGGCAAGGCCGCGCTGGACCGCTACGGCGCCGGCACTGCGTCGGTGCGGTTCATCTGCGGCACCTTTACGATCCACCGCGAGCTGGAGGCCGCCCTCGCGAGGCTCGTGGGAACCGAGGCCTCGCTCTCCTTCGTCAGCTGCTGGAACGCCAATGAAGCACTCCCCACGACCGTGCTCACCGACCAGGACCTGGTGCTGAGTGACCAGCTCAACCACGCCTCCATCATCGACGGGATCCGGCTGGCCAAGGCCATTACCAAGTGCCAGACCGGCGTCTTCGAGCACAAGAACCTCGCCGATCTCGACGCCCGGCTCACTGCAGCGAAGGATCGCGAGGTGAAGATGGTGTTCACCGACGGCGTGTTTTCGATGGAGGGGGCGATCGCCGATCTCCCCGGGCTCCTCGAGGTGTGCCGGAAGCACAGCGCGGTCCTCGTGGTGGACGACAGTCACAGCACCGGCGTCCTCGGGCGGACCGGCCGCGGCACCGCGGAGCATTTCGGCATGCTGGGTGAGATCGAGGTGATCACCTCCACGCTCGGCAAGGCACTCGGCGGTGCGGCCGGGGGTTTCGTGGCCGGCTCCGCCGCGCTCTCCGACTATCTGACCCAGCGGGGCCGCCCCCAGCTCTTCAGCAACGCACTCCCCGCGACGGTCGCCGGGAGTGCCCTGGCGAGCGTCCGGTTTCTGGAGGCGCACCCCGAACGGGTCGAGCGGCTCCGCGAGAACACCACCTACTTTCGCGGCCAGCTCGGCGAGCTGGGTTTCAAACCGCTCCCCGGCGAGACCCCGATCATTCCGGTGATCATCGGCGAAACCGCCGACGCGATCCGGATGAGCGAGCTCCTGCTGGGGGAGGGGGTCTTCGTCACCGGCTTCGGCTACCCGGTGGTGCCGCAGGGTACCGCGCGAGTCCGCTGCCAAATTTCGGCGGCGCACACCCGGGAGGATCTCGATGAAGCCCTCTCGGCGTTTCACCGGGTGGGACGCCGGCTGGGTCTGATCTAACCTCGCCCCAGGACTCCACATCCAGAGACCCCGGTCTCAGGGGCCCCGCCGCCGGATTGACATCTGGCGTTAATCTTGCGCCTGCAGCATTACCCCGGGTTGGCGAGGCCCAGGGGCAAGACCACCTGGCCTCCCCTGCATCCACATCGACCTTCGCCCCTCGGCGAGGCCTTCCCCCAGGGATCGAGGGAAACGCCTTGCGTCGGCGGCGTTCCGGGGGAGACGAGTCGAAAGAGGATGACTGATGCGCTCACGGTCGAGATGATCACCGACTCCGCAGGTGTTGATCGCCTGCAACAGGCGTGGAACGTCCTCTACGAGATTAGCCCCTGTTCATCTCCTCCGCTCAAACGAGGCGTGGCGCGGGCGCTCAAGCGCAGGCTGCTCGGAGCGCGCCCGGCGTGATCGCCAAGCGAGAGATTGCGGCCCGCCTCCTCGATCGGTCCGGCCTGGGCCGGGTCTGCGACCGCCTGCCCGGCCGCCGGGGATTGGTGGCGCTGGGCTACCATCGCATCGGGAATCCGGAGGCGACGCTCCTCGACCGCGGGATGTTTTCCGCGACCGCCGAGGAGTTTGACGCCCAGCTCCGGTATCTCAAGTCGTCGACCGACGTCATCGGCCTGGACGATGTCGAAACCGTTCTCCGGGGCAAGCGTGGGCGAGCGGTGCTTTTAACCTTCGACGACGGCTATCGGGACAACTACGAGGTGGCGCTTCCCCTGCTACGGGCCCACGGCGTCCCCGCCACCTTCTTTCTCACGACCGGATTCCTCGATCGTCCGACCGTTCCGTGGTGGGACCTGATCAGCTGGATGGTGCGCAGCACCCGGCAGTCCGACCTCGAGCTCCCCCGATGGGTCCGCTGGAAACGATCGCTCGGGCAGCGGGACCAGGATTGCACGATCCTCGCGCTGGTGACCCGGTGCAAGTCATTGCCGCACCAAGCAAGGGCCGAGTTCCTGGGTGATCTCGAGGCGGCCCTCGAGGTCGACAGCCGGGAGGCGGAGCGCCAATTCGCCGGAACCCTCTGGATGACGTGGGACATGGCGCGCGCGGCCAAAGCGGCAGGCATGGACCTCGGTGCCCACACGGTCAGCCACCCCTCCCTGGTGCACCTCTGCCGCCAGCGGCAGCTGGAAGAGATCGTCGAGTGTGCTCGCCGAGTTCGGGAGGAAACCGGCGAGGCACCCCGCGCGCTCAGCTATCCCTTCGGCGGCCTCGATCGCGTCAACGCCGATACCCGCGCCTGCCTCCGGGAAGCCGGAATCCCGCTCTGTTTCAGCTACTACGGCGGGTACAACCATCCGAACGGCGTCGATCGCTTCGACTTGCGCCGGATCCGGCTCAGCCGCCTGGGGTCCCTCGACGCCTTCAAGTTCGTGGTCCGCCTCCCCTACCTCTCCCCGACGAAGGATTGACCCCAAACCGGTCCGTCCCACGGTCTTGCGAATCACCTCCGACTGCTCACAATCCCCTGAGGGACCCGCTCCGGC
>JBGPVQ010000122.1:0-7629 GCA_041491785.1 Gemmatimonadota bacterium
GTGCGGCGGGTGGTGAGCTGCGCCAGCGATGCCTCGACCAGGCGCCGCCGGTTGCGCTCGCTGGTTTCCTGTTCGCGGGTCTGGGCCACGGCATGGCGGCTCCGCTCGGCCAGGGCGGCGGCCGCCAGCACCGCGGCCGCGGTC
The DNA here is from genome assembly GCA_041491785.1 of Gemmatimonadota bacterium. Taxonomy (GTDB): domain Bacteria; phylum Gemmatimonadota; class Gemmatimonadetes; order Gemmatimonadales; family GWC2-71-9; genus JABFSM01. The sequence continues at coordinate 145 of JBGPVQ010000122.1, forward strand.
CGGTCCGCCGCTTCGGCGGCTGCCCGCGCCCGCGACTCGGATTGGACAAGGTCGGCCCGGAGCTTGGCGGCGTGTTGTTCCGCCTCGGTGGATCGCTCGTGCAGGGCGGAGAGCTCCTGTTCCAGCGCGGTGCGTTCCCCCTCAAGGGAACGGAGTTCCTGCGCCCGGGCGGCTAGCGCCTCCTCCGCTTCACGAACCGAGGCCCGCTGCGCGCTCAGCCGTTCCCGCACCTGGTCCTCCGCGGCGGCCCGGGTGGAGAGCTCGGCGCGAATCGCCTCGTGGTCCCGCTCGGCCGCTGCCAACTCGGCTCCGGCGGCGGCCCGCTCCTTCCCCGCCTCCTCGGTGAGCCGGGAGGCATGGGCCCGCTCCTCCTCGTCGCGCCGCCGCCGCTGCTCGGCGTTGGCGAGGCGCTCTCCCGCCACGGCGAGGTCTCCGTCGAGCCGGGAGAGTGCCACTTGTACCTCGGCGAGCTGACGCGCGATCTCCGCCCGGTGCTCCTCCGCCGCGAGCCGTGCCCGCGCGGCCGCGTCGCGCGCCCCGGCCGCGGTGGCGAGCTCCTCCCGGAGCGCCGGAAGTCGGGCGGCGAAGATGCGGTGACGCTCCTCGACCCCGCCGGCCCGCTCGGTCAGGTCGTCGAGATGGCGCCGGGCGAGCGTGAGCGTGACGGCGAACTTCTCCTCCACCAGCTTGCCATGGCGTTCCGCCTTGCCCTTCTGGCGGGCCAGTGAGCGAATCTGCGACTGCACCTCGGTGATGAGGTCCTCCAGCCGCTGGAGGTCAGTGGCGGTTTCCTCCAGGCGCCGCTCGGTGCTGTGCTTCCGGTCCCGGTACAGCCCAATGCCGGCGGCCTCCTCGAACAGCGAGCGCCGTTCCTCGGCGCGGTCGGAGAGGAGGAGGTCGATCATCCTCGCTTCGATCACCACGCCGGCGTCGCTGCCGAGGCCGGTGCCGCGGAGCAGATCCTGGATGTCCCGCAGGCGGACCGGCGTGTTGTTGAGCAGGTACTCGCTCTGGCCCGAGCGGGAAAGCCGGCGGGTGACCACCACCTCCTGATAGGCGATCGGCAGCTCGCCGGCGCTATTGTCGAGGTGGAGCGAGACTTCGGTCAGATTGACGGCACGCCGCGACGCGGCTCCCTGAAAGATCACGTCCTCCATCTTCCCGCCCCGAAGGAGCCGGGCCGACTGCTCGCCGAGCACCCAGCGTACCGCGTCGGAGACGTTCGACTTCCCGCATCCGTTCGGACCTACGATCGCGGTGACGCCTTCCTCGAACTCGAGCGTCACCGAGTCGGCGAACGACTTGAAGCCGGAAAGCTCCAGCTTGGTGAGCTTCATGCGTCAGGCCAGGGACGTGAGGAAGAGTGGGGCACCGCGGGGCGCGGTCCCGCCCGGAACAAAATAAGCGATCCCGCCCCGAGGGTCAGGGGCGTTTGGCCGGCAACTTGAGCACAAAGTACGACCGGCCGAGCTTTCGGCCGGTCGATTCGGCGGCCTCCCGGCTTGGATACGGGCCCACCACCACCCGGTATCCGTCCTCGGCCTCCTTCGGATTGATGACCGAGGCGGGGAGTCCGTCCAGCTTGAGCTGCTTGGCCAGCTGGCTGGCCCATTCAGGGTTCTGGGTTCTGCTGAGCTGGAGGTAGATGATCGTCGAGTCGCCCGCCACCAGGGTCGTGTCGGCGATCAACGCACTATCCTGCACCACTGTCGCAGACTCGGCCGCCGCCACCGCGGCGGAGAGGCGCTCCCGGGGTAGCCACGCCGCGGCGAGCCAGAGGTCGTTGCCGGCCCCGGGGAGGCTGGCCAGGAGCCGGGGTGGCGACGTCCGGAGATCGTAGCTGGCCACCGTCTCACCGCGACGGACCAGCAGAGTGGCTGCCCCCGCGACCGCCGGGAGGTCGGTGGCCCATTCTCCCGGCACCTCGGCCGCGAGGCGATTGGTGGCCAGGTCCAGAACCCAGACCGAATCACCGGTCGCCGGGCGCGCCAGCATCCAGCGGCCGGACGCGTCCACCCTGATTTCGCGGGGGGTATTCGGCAGGCTGATCTTGGCCACTTGGGCGAGGCTGAACCGGTCGTAGACCAGGACTTCCGCGTCATCCTCGACCACGTACAGGCGGTGGCCCGAGGGACTGAATGCGACGCGCCGAGGGTGGTGCCGGGAAGGGATCGACGTCACCGTTCGGCGCCCACCGGTCTCGAACAGGACTACCGCCGTGTCGGCCGCCACCGCTACCAGATCGCCCCAGAAGGTGGCCGCTACGTCTCCCGCAGGCAGCACCACGGAGTGGAGTGCCTGCTCCGCATTGGCGGTGACCAGCCGGAAGGGGGTGCCGCCCGTGACCGCCACCAACTGATCATTGACCGCGCCGAACAGGGCTCGGGGCGGGGCGGGGAGCGGGTCATGGAACGTGACGGCGCTCCGGCGCACGAACCGGACGATCCGGGCTTCTCCGTCCGCCAGGTAGAGTGAGCCGTCCGGTCCGACCACTCCCACGCTGATTCCGGCCGCCTGTTTGCGGACGGCCCGCGACTCGAGATCCACCGCGATGAGGTTCCCTTGCACGTCCACCGCCCAGACGATCCGCTCGTCGAGGTCCGCCCCGAGAACCCTGCGGATAGGTGGGACCGGCATGAGGGAGGCCCAATTGGCGACGCCCAGGCTGTCGGGAGAGTAGGCCTGGACCACCCCTCCGGCCCGGGGAAAGCGGAACAGTGACATTTGCCGCCCAACGGCGGGCAGATCGGGAGGAGGGGTCACCCGGCCGGGTCCGCACCCGGCCACGACAAACGCGACCGCCGCCCGAAGAAGCCGGGCGGCGGTCGATCGGAGCCGAGGAAGGGTGTGGCGAATCAGAAGGTCGGTCCGAGGCTGATCGTCCAGTAACCTTTCACCCCCGGGCGCTGCTGCGGAAACGCGTAGTCGGCCCGGAGGATCAGGAAGTTGAGCACGTTGGCCCTGAACCCTATGCCGAAGGAAGTGAGCGGGGAGCGGACCAGGCTGATGTCGTCTCCGGGGCTACGCCGGAGTTTGACCGTAAGACCCCGTTCCCAGACCACCCCGGCGTCGTAGAACAGCGCCCCCTCGATTTCGGGGAATCCCTGCGGCAAGAACCCGAACGCGTAGCTGAGCACCGGGAAGCGGAGCTCGGCCGAGCCCATGAGGATCCGGGTTCCGACCAGTTGATCGAGGGCCGGGCATCCCGTGGCCGAGTTCTGACCCACCGCCACCGCCGTCAGGCACTCGTTCTTGGAGAACGATCCCGAGGTGTATCCCCGGATGAAGTCCGGTCTCCCTGCGAAGAAGCGGAATTGCTGCTCGTCCCGACCGTGCTGGCCGAAATACTGCAGCCGGGTGGCGAAGGTGAAGTAACTGCCGAGCCGGTCGTAGCGGCGGTTGTCGACGTTCAGTGTGGTGAATCGCCAGTCTCCCACCCGCTGGGAGACCTCCACCCGGGACCGGCGCCCCATCATTGGGCCGACCGCGCCGAACAGGGTATTGTCGTACACGTAGGCCAGGGTGGGCTGGACGAAGGTGGCGCTGGGCCGATTCACGGTGACCACGAAGGGATCGGCGGTCGGGATGCCGGTGTTCGGGTCGATGGGCTGCTCGTAGAGCCTCCGGTCGTCGGCGACGTTCACGACGCTCCCGCCGAACTCCAGTCGGCTGAACCGGCTGAACGGATAGGCGCCGAAGGCCTGCCCTTGCCGGAGTACCAGCCGGCGGATGCTCTCGATGTAGGCCACCTGTCCACTGGTGGAATCCTGGGCGTAGCCGGCACCCTCATAGTAAAAGTACGGCTCCTGGGTAACGCCCACCGCCCAGTTGAGGCGCCGCGACAGGTTCACGTATTGCGCCAGGAAGTAGGTCTCGTTGAGGCGGCCGTTGAGCGACGCGGCGATTCCCAGCTGGTGGTTGCCCAGCATGTCTCCGAGGACGATGGAGGTCGAGCCGGTGATCCCCCGCCCGAAGGTGTCCCGGGTGTATCCGATCGTAGGCCGGGTGACGTATTCCGGCTCCAGCGTGGCCTTGTACGACCGATAGGTGAACTCGCTGGTATCCGGCGGGGTGAACGGGATGGAATCCAGAATCTTGGCGATCGAAACCGGCTCGTAACCGCCGTGGGCGCTGTCCGCCTGCGCCGGGAGCGAATCCGCCCGCCGGAATCCGCGCGGGGTCCGGTAAATGGCGCCGCCGCTCAGGATCTGCGGTCCGGAGGGGGGCTTGATGGCCGCCATGGCCGGCCGTGCCGCCTCGCCGGTCGGCGCGAGCGTCGCGAGCGGGCGCTGGGCAATCATCTGCTCCTGCCGCCAGGGCTGCTTCTTGAGGCCCCGGGGGTTGGTCATGGTGTAGACGTCGTACTTGCCCTGCTCGAAGTAGACGAACGCCAGCTTGTCAGCCGCGTGGGCCCACGACAGCACCGGCGAGAGCGCGGTGATGCCCTGCACGCCGGTGTAGAAGTCGGTGAGCTGGTAGATCTGGCGCTCCCCGAATTCGTAGAGGTAGATGTTGGCCACCCCGTTCCGGTCCGACACGAACGCCAGCGACTTCCCGTCGGGCGACCACTGGGGATTCAGGTTGCGCCCGGCGTCGAGCCCGGCGGGGAACTCGATCTGCCCGGTATCGAGGTGGTACAGGGCAATGCGCAGGCTGCCCCACTTGAGCGCCTTGAAATCGGTATTGGGCCCGGCGTCGGTGGCGAAGGCGATGGTCTGCCCATCGGGGGACCACACCGGCTGGAGGTCGGCTTCCTTGTCGTTGGTGAGCCGCCGGAGATCGCTCCCATCGGCGTTGATGGTGAAGAGGTCGGAGATGCCGCCGTCCTGCCCGCTGAACACCAGTTTCTGGCCGTCGGGGCTCCAGGTCGGCGTGGTAACCCCGGAGATCGACACCTTGATGTCCCGCACCTGTTTGTAGTCGGCGACATCGACGATCACAATGTCGTCCTTGCCGCTGTGCTTGGCCGCCAGGGCCAGAAACTTTCCGTCCGGCGAGAAGCTGGCCGACGAATTGATGAACCGGAACGTCTCGTAGTTTCCGCTCGCGGACGACTTGAGCAGCCGGTGAATCGTCTTGCCGTTGGAGGCGTCGGCCAGCCAGAGATCGACGAAGTAGAAGTTCTTCTCGCTCAGGTAGGCCACCTTGCTCCCGTCCGGCGAAAGCGCCGGTGCCAGGTGCCAGACCCCGCCCGATTGCTTGGTGGTAAGCAGGGGGGTCGCCACCGCGCGACCCTTGGTCCGGTTGCCGATTTCGGGCAGATATTGCTTCTGTACCGCGTCGTGCCACTGGGCCACCAGCTGTGCGAAGGACAGCCCGAGCACCCGCTGCAGCGCCGCTTCGATCCCGCCGGCGGACCCCAGCTTGGTGATCTGCCCGATGGCCTCGTCGCCCCAGCGCTGGCCGATGTAGGCCACCAGGGCTTGGCCGAAGCGGTACGGGAAGATCCGGTAGAAATCATCGGCGCTGGGGAGCTTGCCCTCGAGCGCCGCGTCGCGGAGCCACATGGCGGTGTTGGGATCCACCGGCCCGAGGGAGAAGTACTCCGCCATGCCCTCGCCGAACCAGAGCGGCGCATTGGCGGACATGATTCCCTGCACCCCGCCGCCCACCCGCCCGCGTGACCAGATGTCGAACTGGAACTGGTGGGTCATCTCGTGCTGGAGGACGTGCTGGTTCTCCTCGTACGATCCGGTGAGCGGGAAGATGTTCCGGTGCCGCAGGTAGTCGGTGAAGCCGCCGGTGCTCTCGTCGATTTCCCCACCCGAGGTGTTGGTCTGCTGGAAATCGGAGTGCGAGGCGTAGGGGATGATCGGCTTGCGCTCGTTGAACTGGTGGTTGAGCGCCCGGGAGAGTTTGGCGTAGGAGCGCTCCGCCATCCGGGCGATATCGAGCGCCGCTTCCCGCTCGGCGGGATAGTAGTAGACGTCGAAGTGCTCGGTCTGGATGATCTTGAAATCGAAGCGGCCGTATTGGACCTTGTTGCGCCCGAAATACTGGGCGGAAAGGGCCGCGGGGAGGGCCGCGAGCAAGAGAACCGCCATGCCGATGCGACGCATTATTACGACTTCCTTTCGACCGCCGGCAGGAGCCTCGGAGCGTCGCTCCACAGCCGCTCCAACTGATAGAAGGCCCGGGCCTCGGGGTGAAACAAGTGGACGACGAGGTCCACGAAATCCAGCAGAACCCAGCGGCCGGTCGGGAGGCCCTCTACGTGGTGGGCCTTGGCCCCGGCCGCTTCGAGCTTTTCCAGCACCGCCTGCGCGATGCCCCGTACATGCGCGTCGGAGGTTCCCGAGGCGATGACGAACCAGTCGGTGGCGTCGTTAATGCCGCGCAGGTCGAGCGCCACCATTTCCCGCGCCTTCAGATCGTCGGCCGCCCGGAACACCAGCTCCACCAGCCCGGCCGATTGTCTCCGCCGGACCTCGGCGCCATGCCGCCGCGTCACCGGGCGGCCCCCCCGCGTTCGGGCCGCTCGGGCGTCCCGTCTTCCACCTGCCAGCAGAGCGCCCAAGCCCCCAGCCCCACGTGAGTGCCCAGGACCCCGGTGGCCAGGGAAACGAAGCAGTCGCGCGGCCGGTACGCGGCGACCAGGGCGGTGCGGACCCGCTCGGCGATCTCCGGAGCCTCCGCATGGGCTACGCCAAACCTGACCGCTTTCGGTCTCGGAGTGAGCGCCTTGTCCACCAGGGCGAGGATCCGTGCCACCACCGCCTCGCGGCCCCGGACCCGATCGACCGGTACGATCCGGCCGGTCGAATCCAGCGCCAGGATCGGCTTCACATCGAGCATTCCCGCCAGCCATGCTCTTCCCCGCGAGACCCGTCCGGACCGGATCAGGTTGTCGTAGGTGTCCACCGTAAGTAGGACACCCGACTGACCGCGAACCCTCTCCAGCTCCTCCGCGATCTCCTCGGCGCGCCATCCCGATTCGGCCAGCTCCGCGGCCCGAAGCGCCAGGAGCCCGAGGCAGAGCGAGGCGGCGCGACTGTCCACCAGGTGCACCCGCGTCAGAGCGGCCGCCTGCGCCGCCTGAAAGGTACCCGAAAGTCCCGATCCGAGGAGCACGGCCACCACCTCGTCGGCTTCCTCGAGCGCCGATCGGAATACCCGGACAAGATCACCCGGAGTCGGCTGGGACGTCGTGGGAAGCACCTTGGCGCCGCGAAGCCGCTGGTAAAATTCCTCCGGTTTGATTCCTACCCGGTCCTGGTACACCGTGTCGCCGAATACGATCTGCAGCGGCACCAGTGCGATGTGATGACGATCCAGCACCGCGTCGGGCAGGTCGGCCGAGGTATCGGTGACGACGGCCACGGGGCGGCGCTCGAGATGTTGCAGCGCCCGATGCTGCGCCCGCATGTCGTCGGCCTTGGTGGAGGTCAGGGTGCCCCATCGGCCGGCATACGTAAAGACGGCCTCCGGCGTATCGGTATGCACATGGACCTTGAGGATGTCGGCCACCACCGCCACGACCACCGA
>JBGPVQ010000123.1:0-7612 GCA_041491785.1 Gemmatimonadota bacterium
CCGGCCTCGCGGCCGATCCGGAGCGTCTCGTCAATGGCCTCGAGCAGCCGATTGCCCTCGGAGCGCATGTGGGTGATGTAGACGCCGCCGAACGGCGCCATGGCACGGGACGCCTCGATCAGATCTTCGGTGGTGTTGTAGTTGTCGGGCGGGTACTGCAGCGCGCTGGCGATCCCCATGGCGCCGTCTTCCATGGCGCGGCGGACCATAACCCGCACCGTGTCGCGCTCGGCCGGGGTGAACGCCGCCATCGCCTGTCCCTTGGCGTAGGCCCGCACGATGCCGGAGCCGACGAAGGAGCCGACGTTTTCCGAGAGCCCGCGGCTGGCCATGTATTCGAGCCAGTGCCCGAAGCCGTTGGGGCCGCCGAAGCGCTGCAGCAGCCGGCGCTGCCCGGTGTCGGTGACGGTGGCCATGATCTTGTCGTTCACCGGGGCCGGGGTATCGCCCTCGCCCAGGATGGCGGTGGTGATGCCTTGGGTGACCATGGAGAGGGCGCGGCCGTCGCCCAGCATGAAGTTGCCGTACGACTGGGCCTGGATGTCGATGAAGCCGGGGGCCACGACCAGGCCGCCGGCGTCGAGGCGCTGGCGCGCGGGTGCCGTGGCCAGCACCCCGCGCGGAGTGATGCGGGTTATGCGATCGCCCCGGATACCCAGGTCTCCCCAGAACCAGGCATTGCCGCTGCCGTCCACGATGCGGCCGTTGCCGATGACGAGGTCGTAGGGCGCCCCGCTCGGAACCGCCGTCGTCGAGACGGCTGCGTGGCAGGCGGCGAGGAGGGAGAGGGCGAGGATGGAAACGAGTTTGCGCATGGGTATTCCGGTTAAGGCCGCCGCGGCTCCGCCACCAATTCCGCCATCCGCCGCCTGGCCTCCTTGACGCGGGGCTGCAGCTCGGGATCGGCTTCCTTCCACAGCTCGGCGAACTTCCCGTAGAACTCCATGGCCCGCACGGTGTCGCTCTTCTGCTGGTACAACTCGGCCAGGCGGAAATAGGCCACCGGCGGCCAGAAGTTGAAGATGCCCGAATCCCAGAGCCATTCGCCGGCGTCGGCCCAGCGCTGGTAGTAGAACCGGGCGGAGTCGGGCATCCCGGCGCGGTCGAAGGCGTTGGCCATGGGGGCATCGTTGCAATAGCCGCACGCCGCGGCAGCGCCGGCCCGCCGGTACTCGGGAAGGGCCTGGGGCAGCGACTCGTTGGCGATACCCAGGACCCGGGCACGCGCACCTATCCGCAGGATCGACACGACGCGCCCCGGAGTGTTACCCGGGTTGCGCTCGAACTCGGCGAGCAGCGCCTTGGCCCGGTCCTGCTGGCCCGCCGCCGCCGCCGCCACGATCAGGTCCATCAGCGGACGGTCGCGCTCGCTCAGCCGCTCCAGCGGCGCGGCGCGGAGGGCCTCGTCGAGCCGAGCCGCGGCGGCGCGGCGGTCGCCCCGGTACATGGCGATCGGGGAAACCCGGAGCGCCTGCTCGGCCAGCGCGATCCCGCCGAGGCCCCGCCCGGCAAAGAGCTCGGACGCCTGGGCCATGGTGCGATCCGCCTCGGCGAGCTTGCCCCGGATGCCCAGGATACCGCCCAGCAGGTGCAGCTGCCGGCCGTGGGCGCGGGGGTCGGACCGGTAGCGCTCCACCAATTCCCGCATCCGGGCCTCGGCGGCGGCGAAGTCCCGGCGTCCGGCCAGCAGGGTTACCTCGCGCTCGTCCATCAGCGCTCCGGGCGCAAACCGCTCCTTCATGAGCTTGAGCGTGCTCGCGGCGGAATCATACTGGGCCAGTCCGATCCGGACGCTGAAGACGTTTCCCCAGATGAGGGCGCTTTCCGGCTCGAGCTTCGCGGCGCTCAGGTAGGACTCCTCGGCGGCGGCCTTGTTGCCGCTGACCTCGTACATAACGCCGAGGTTGTTGAGCGCCCAGCTGTCGTTGGGATACTCCGCCAGCAGCGACTGCAGCGCGCCGGTGGCGCTGTCCGTCGCCCCGGTCACGTCCATGTAGTAGGAGTCTTCGGTGAGCTTCCGCTCCCGGAAGGTGAGCCGGTCGCGGAGCTGGAAGGCCCGGGTCAGGGCGGCCACGCCCCGGGCGGAGCCCTCTCCGGCGTTGACCAGCATGGTGCCCAGCTTGCGCCAGGCCATCCCGAAGCTGCTGTCCTGGACCACCGCCTCCTCGAGCAGCGTGATGGCCCGCGCATTGTCTCCCTCGTAGACGTCGCGGAGCGCTTCGGAGTAGTTGCGGAGCGCATCGAGGGAGCCGGTGGTTACGTCCGCCAGCGGCGGATTGGCCCGGATGCTCCGCAGCGATTCGCCGATTTTTTCCCGCAACCGCTTGGATACCCGGTCCACCGCCTCGAGGATGCCGGTGGAGTCCCGCGCGGTTTCCCGGACGCTGGCGAGGACTTCACCCGACTCGGCGTTGACCAGCTGGGCCGAGACCAGCACGTTCGGCCCCACCTGCTGCAGCTCTCCCGCCACCACCGCCTTCCACCCTTCGCGCTGGGCAATCTCCCGCGCCACCGCCAGGCCCACCGGGATGGTATCGGGGCGCTGCATCCGCTTGAGCACCCGGCGCACGTAGTCCGCTTCCACCGGGGAGACCAGCTTCGACTGGCTGAAATCCACCCGGAACGCCTGGGTGACCGCGGGGCCGAGCAGGGGATCGCGGGTCTGATTGGCGAAGTCGGCGATGATGAGCCGCTCCCGCGCGGTAAGCTTGCCGCTCGCCACCAGCGAACCCACCGGGCCGATGCCGAGGAGCCGCATGGCCATGTAGCCGCCGGTGACCAGCGCCAGCGCGGAGAAGGACGCGATGCCGCCGGTGATGGCCTTGGCCAGCGTGAGCCCGTGATGGAACTTGCCGGGGATCGGCAGGCTTACGGCGGTGCGGCCCGCGACCCGCCGGTTGTGGGTGATGACGGCCAGCACCACGACCGGGAGTCCCAGGGCGAGCAGCACCACCGCCGCGGGGAAGAACCAGTCGGGCAGCCCCGCCAGGGTGCGGAGGGCCCAGGCCACTCCGAGTATCGCCGCGCCGGCGAGAGCGAAGTACGCCAGCACCTGGGGCAGGGGCCACTCCCGTGCGCCCGGCGCCTCGGTGGCGCCGGGCGCAGTGGTGCGGAGCCCGGTCGGCGTCAGGGGAGCCAGCGCATCCAGCGCCGCGAGCAGCTCCTCGGCGCGCTGGAAGCGGTCGGCGGGGCGCTTCTCGAGGCAGCGGTGAATCGCGGCGGCGAGGTCCGGCGGCACCGCGGGACGGGCGTCGACCAGCGGAGCGGGCGTCCGGGTGAGCTGGGCGGCGATGAGCGCCTGAGCGGTGGCGCCGCGGAAGGGCGGCTCACCCGCGAGCATCTCGTAGGCCAGGGCTCCGAGGGAGTAGAGGTCGGCGCGGTGGTCGACCTGGGCCTCGCCGGTGGCTTGCTCCGGGGCCATGTAGGCCGGGGTGCCGATGGCTACGCCGGTGGCGGTGAGGGTGCCGGAGTCACCCGCGGCGCTGAGCGCCTTGGCGATACCGAAGTCGGTGACGACCGCGTGCTGGTGGGAGAGCAGGATGTTGTCGGGCTTGATGTCGCGGTGCACCAGGCCCTCACGGTGGGCGTATGCCAGCGCATCGGTCACTTCCCGCAGCAGGCGCACCGCTTCGGCAATCGGCAGCTCGTGCTCCCGGTCGAGCCGGGCCCGCAGCGACTCCCCCTCGATGAACGGCATGGTGTAGTAGAGGATGTCCCCGGCCTGGCCGGCCGCCAGGAGGGGCACGACGTGGGGATGCTGCAGCCGGGCGGCGAGGCGGACCTCCCGCTGGAAGCGGTCGGCGCTCAGCACCGCGGCGAGCTCCGGGGGGAGGAGCTTGATGACCACCCTGCGGCCGAGCGCGGTCTCCTCGGCGAGGAAGACGCGGCTCATCCCGCCGCCGCCCAGCTCGCGCTCGAGGCGGTACTCCGCGCCGAGCGCCGCCTGGAGGCGTTGCCGGAGGTCGTCGGTCATCGCCGCGGCTCCCCGGCCAGGGCCGCCATCCGCTTCTTCACGTCCTGCACCTGCGGCTGGAGCTCGGCGTCGGCGTCCTTCCAGAGCGCGGCGAATTTCCCGTAGTACTCCAGAGCTTTCTCCTTGTTGCTCTTGCCTTCGTACAACTCGCCCAGCCGGCGGTAGGTGCGGGGGAAGTTGTACTGCCGGCCTGCCGGGCCGATGTCGGGCGTGGTGGCGAAGGCTTCGTAGGTGGCCAGCGCCGAGTCGGGCTGGCCCATCCGGTCGAAGGCCTGGCCGATCTCGAAGAGCGCGGTGATCTCGCCGCCGACCTTCTCGCGAAAGGCGCGGAACCCGGCGATTGCCTCCGCGTGCTGCCCTTTCCCGAAGGCGAGGAGGGCGCGGGAGTAGAGCCGCTGAAAATCGTCGCGCTTGATTTCCGCCGGCACGGTGCGCTCGTATTCGGTCAGCATCCGTTCCGCCTTGGCCACCTCGCCGGCCCGCACATACGCGTCCGCGAGCAACAAATAGGGGCGATCGGCCGGGTTCACGTCGTTCATGGGAAACTTCGCGAGCGCCGAATCGAGGGTGCGGACTCCCACCTCCGGCCGGCCGCGGAACAGGATGCTGCTCTGGGCCACCTCCACCACAGGTCCGACCGCCTGCGCCGGCCTCCCGGCCTGCCGGTTGATCTCCGCCTCGGCCAGTTCCTCCCGGTCGGCGCGGGCAAGCTGGCCGCGGATCCGGAAGACATTGGCGCGCTGGTGGTGGCCCCGCGCCTGGATGAGCGGGTTGCCGCGGAGCGCCGCGGAATCGGCATACGCAAGGGCGGCGGGGTAGTCGCCCTTCCCGAAAGTGAAGCGGAAGCCCGCGGTGAACCGGTTCCCCGATCCGGGCTGCGCCTTGGCCCACCGTGCCATGATCGAATCGCCCTTGGCGAATTTTCCCTGGGGCGGCAGCAGCTCGAGCAGGTTGGCATAGAGCACCCCCACCTGGGGCGAGATGACCAGCATCCGGTCCAGCACCGCCTCCGCCTCGGGATACCGCCGCCGGGTAATGAGCTCGATGGCGAGGTTGTTGCCGGCGGTAACATCATCGGGCCAGGTGTCCAGCACCTGCTGGTAGGCGGCAATCTGCTTGTCGGAGTCGTAGGCGACGGCGGCGTAGTAGTACGCGGTGGACAGAAGCTTTTCCCGCTCGGGGAGCCGATCCCGCAGCTCGTAGGCGCGCCGGGCCGCGGCCACCTGTTCGCTCAGGTTGGCGCCGAGGTTGCTTTCGAGCGCCGCGATCTTGCGGTAGGCCATCGCGAAGCTGGTGTCGAGGTGAACCGCCTCCTTGAGGAGGGCAATCGCTCTGGGCTCCTCGCCGGCGTCGGCGGCGCGCTCGGCCTGGGAGTACTTGCGGAGCGCCTCGAGCGATCCCGTCGTCACCTGTTCCAGCGGCTCACCGCCGCGGATCGAGCGAAGCGATTCGCCGATGCCCTCGCGCACCTTGCGCGAAAGCTTGTCCACCGCCGGAATGAGGGCCCCGGCGTCCGCGGCGGATTCCCGCTCCGCCAGCAGGGTGGCGCCGTCCTTGGTGCCGATGAGCCGGACCGAGAGGACGTATCCGCTCCCCAGTGTCGCGATCTCCCCGGTCACTACCGCCGGGGCACCGGCGCGCTCCGCCACCTCGCGGGCCACTTGCGCCGTGAGCGGTGTCGCGGGATCGCGCTGCATCTGGCGGAGCGTGGCACCCACGTCACTCGCTTCGAGCAAACGGACGGTGGGGGAGCGAGAAATATCGATGCGCAACGCCTCGGTCACCGATTGCGCCACCGTCGAGTCCCTGGTGCGATTCTCGAAATCGGCCACCACCAGCCGGTCGCGCTGCTTGAGGGTGCCGGCGGAGAGGAGGGTGGCGAACGGCCCGATGCCGAGTACGCGCAGAGCCATGAAGGCGGCGGCGCCGACCGCGAGCCCCGCGAAGGCGAGTCCGCCGCCGGTAAGGGCCTTCCGCCAGGTGAGCAGCCCGCCCAGGCCGCTCTCCACCGCGGGGATTGCGGTGCCGGTGGTGCGGGCCAGCAGCCGCTTCCGCTCCCGCAAACTGGTGGCGAGGATGATGGGGAGCCCGAGGAGCAGCAGCACAATCGCGGCGTAGAGCACCCAGCTGGGGAGGCCCAGCTTGTTCACCAGCAGATTGGCGGCGAGCAGCACGATCAGCGAGGCCAAGCCGAAGAGCAGCGCCACCCGCAGCGGGTGGCCCTGCCGGAGCGCCGCTTCGGTGCCGCTCGAGATGCTCGGCACGGCCCCGGTGGGCGCGGTGCCGCCGCTCGGGGTCAGCAACGCATCGAGGTGGGGCAACAGGTCTTCGGCGGACTGCCAGCGGTCGGCGGGGCGCTTCTCCAGGCAGCGCATGACGATCGCGTTGAGCGCGGCGGGAACCGCGGGGCGGTGGCTGGAGATGGTGGCTGGAATCTGGGTGATGTGGGAGGCAAGGATGGCCTGGGCGCTCATGCCGGAGAACGGCGGGTGACCGGCCAGCATCTCGTAGGCCATGGCGCCCAGCGCGTAGAGATCGGCGCGGTGATCGACGTGCGGGTCGGCGGACGCCTGCTCCGGCGCCATGTACGCCGGGGTGCCGAGCGCCAGGCCGAGGGAGGTGAGGGTGTGGTCCTTGGTGGATTCGCTCACCGCCTTGGCCACGCCGAAATCGGTGACCAGCGCGTGGCGGCCGGAGAGCAGGACGTTGTCGGGCTTGATGTCGCGATGCACCACGCCCTGACCGTGCGCGTAGGCCAGCGCGTCCGCCACCTCGCGGAGAATGTACGCCGTCTCGGCCACCGGCAGCTCGCCTCCGCGGGCCAGCTTGACCCGGAGCGATTCCCCCTCGATGAACGGCATGGCGTACCACAGCACATCCCCCGCGGCGCCAGCGGCCAGGAGCGGGACGATGTGGGGGTGCTGCAATCGGGCGGCGAGCTGGATTTCCCGGCGGAATCGGTCCTGGTTCACCCCGGAGACCATCTCCGGCGGCAGCACCTTGATGACCACCTTGCGGCCGAGTGCGGTTTCCTCGGCGAGGAAGACGCGGCTCATCCCGCCGCCGCCGAGCTCGCGCTCCAGGCGGTACTGGGAACCGAGGTGGGACTGGAGCTGGTCCTGGAGCTCGGACAAGGGGCCGCCGGGGGAAGAATAGCGAATGCAATCTACGTCCCCGGCCCCGCTGCCCCAACCCCGCCGCCCGGGCTATGTTGCAGCGTTCCGCCCGCCCACCCCATTGCTCACGATCCCACGGGGTCCACCGTTACCGATGATTGCCGCCGCAACGCTACTCGCGCTCGCGACTCAGGCTCCGCCGCCGGCCGGCCCGCCGGCCTACTGGCAGCAGCGGCTCGAATACCGGATCGGCGCTTCGCTCGACGAGGCCCGCGGCATCCTCGGCGGCACCGAGCGGGTGGTGTATCACAACAACTCCCTCGATACCCTCAAGACCGTCGCATTCCACCTCTATCTCAACGCCTTCCGTCCCGGCTCCCGGTGGGCCGACGCCGACAGCACCGAGCACCGCCGGCGCTTCAACGATTTGAAGGACCCCGATTACGGATTCAACCGGGTGCGCGACGTGCGCATCATGGGCGAGGCGGTGACCGCGATCTATCCCTTCGCGCCGGACAGCACG
>JBGPVQ010000124.1:0-7501 GCA_041491785.1 Gemmatimonadota bacterium
CGTCCCCTTCCGCCGGTGCAGCTGGTAGATCTCCGAACCGCTCCATTGGTCGCGACCGGGCACGCGGTCGCCTGGTCGGAAGCGCTCGACTCGGCGGTGGCGGAGACGCTCGCGCGCGGCGAGCAGGCGATTCTCCTGCTCAATCGCCGCGGGTACGCCGCCTTCGTCCAATGTCCGTCCTGCGGGGAAGTGCCCGAGTGCCCCGACTGCAGCATCTCGCTTACCCTGCACCGAACCCCGCCGGGGATGCGATGTCACTATTGCGGCCGCCACGCTCCGGTGCCGACGGTGTGCCAGGAGTGCGGGCACCCGGTCCAGCGGGCTCGCGGCGTCGGGACCCAGCAGCTGGAGGAACTGGTGGGGGCGCGATTCCCGGCGGCCCGGGTGGCGCGCATGGATCACGACACCACCTCCACCAAGTGGGGCCACCACCGAATCCTCGAGCAGATCGGGACCGGAGCGGTGGACATTCTCCTGGGCACCCAAATGATCGCCAAGGGGATGGACTTCCCGAGCGTCACTCTGGTCGGCGTGGTGGATGCCGACACCGCGCTCCACCTTCCCGATTTCCGCGCCGCCGAGCGCACCTTCCAGCTGGTGGCCCAGGTGGCCGGGCGGGCCGGCCGGGGACCCAAGGGTGGCCGGGTCATCGTGCAGACCCGCAGCCCGGAACATCCCGCGCTCCAGTTCGCCTCGATGCACGACACCGAGGGCTTCCTCCGGGTGGAGGGCGAACAGCGGAAGAATCCGCCCTATCCGCCGGAGACGAACCTGGTCAACGTGGTGGTTTCAGCCGAGGAGGAAGGGGCCACAGCGGCCGAGGCGCGCCGGATCGCGGATTGGTTCGGCCAGCTGGTGCTGGCGCAGCGGCTGGAGATCGGCGTGCTGGGGCCGGCACCGTGCCCCTTGGCGCGCGTCAAGGGACGCTGGCGATGGCATGTGGTGCTCAAGGGGCGGGCGGAGGCGATCGGCCGGGTGGTGCGATACGCAGCGCCGCGGCTGGAGAGCCGGGGCACCGCGCGCGTCGTGCTGGATCGGGATCCGGTGAGTCTGCTCTAGGGCCGCCCGGCCTCTCGCTGCGCCCAGCCGATCTCCAGCCCCACAAATCCGTTTCGTCCCGGCGCGGGCTCCAGGATCCGGCCACCGGCTCCATTGAGGTTCACGGAGCCGACATAGCGGCGATCAAAGAGATTGTTGATTGCAGCGAACGGCTGGAAGCGCATTCCGCTCCGCTCCACCGTTCCGCTCACCCTAAGCGTTGTGACCCCGGCGCCCCAGCCAAGGACCCGAAGGGTGTTCCGGTCGTCCCCGAACACGTCACCCGCGGTGGTCTGATCCAGCTCGACCGCCAGCGGCCCCCAGCTTCCCGCGGCGGTACCCCGGAAGAAATGCCTTGGCACACCAGCCAATCGCTTTCCGTCGAGCGTGTCGGTCGCGGCCCCGTTCGGAATCCGATATTCGCTGAATACGTAATTTGCAAACGTGTACGCTCCCTGGAGCCGCAGCCAGTGCCACGGCGTTGCCCCGAGGCCCAGCTCCACCCCGTGGTTGCGCACCCTTCCGGCGTTTTCGAAGAATGCCCGTCCGTCCGCCTCCTTGGCCTGGATGATGGCGTCGGTGATTCCGGTGGTAAACGCGGCCGCGCTGTAGTCCGCGCCGCGCCCGAGCCGGCCGCGGACGCCCAGCTCCATGGAAATGGACCGCTGCGGCCCCAGCGAGGTGTTGAACCCCACGGTGCCGTTCGAGGTGTTCACCAGTTCAGTGGTGGTGGGCGATTCGAAGCTGGTGGACAGGTTCGAGTAGAGCGTTGCGCCCGTCCCGACCTCGACGCTCGCGCCGAGGCTCCCGCTCGCGCTGGCCATCACCCGCCGGCCGCCGTTGTCGACGCCATCGGTGAGAACATGATCGGTGACCCCGAAGGTCAGGCGGTCGTAGCGAAGGGCGCCCAGCAGGAGTACTCGCGGCGCGGCGACCCAGCGGGCCTGCACGAACGGGCCGAGCTCGGTGACCGTCTCCCGCTGATCGGCCAGGAACTGGCCGGTCGGGCGCCCGGCGTCGCTCCGCTGATTGCGGCGGTTATCGCGCATCGTCTGCGCGTCGAATCCCATTGTGAGGCGGAACGAGTGGAGCGGCACCGTCGCACTGAGACGGACACCTCCCGCCGCGCGGTCGATGGTGTTGTAAGTCCCCGCCGTCGCAGGCGCGGGCGGTGGGGGCGGGGCGGCCAGCGGATTCTCCAGATTCCGCCGGAAGCCGTACGCCACCGCCTCGACTTCCCCCCCGCTGCCATCGACCCAATGGTACCGGAGCGAGAGCTGCCGCTGGGTAACGCTCTTGTCGGCTCCTCGAAGAATGTTCGTCGCGGCTGCGCTATCCCGGGTGCGGGCGTATTCGGCCGCGGTCAGCGCCCCGGGGTTTTCCGCCTGGGGCGCGTCCGCCACCTGCACTCGGAGGCCGAGCGAGGAGCGCTGCGAGACGATGTAGTTCGCGCTGCCCGCGAACTGCCAGACGCGGGCGCCGCTGTGCTGGCGGAATCCGTCGGTCGCGAGACGGGAGAGGGAAACCAGCCCGCTCCCCCGGCCGCGTTCGGCACTCACGGTGGTCTGCCACTTCGAGGTGCCGAACGATCCGCCGGTGACCCGCACGCGCGCCGCCCACGGCGCGGAGGGCCGTTCCGTCGTGAAGGCCAGGACGCCGCCGGACGCGTTGCCATAAAGCGCGCCTGCCGAGCCGGTGAGGACCTCGACCCGCTCCACGATGCCCAGCTCGAGGTTGGTGAGCTGGCTTTGTCCGTCGGGCAGTGTCTGGGGGACGCCGTCGAGCAGCACCTTGACGCCGCGGAGTCCGAAATTCGCTCGACTGCCGGCCCCTCTCAGGGAAACCCGCTGATCGAGCGAGTAGTTGTACCGGTTGAGCACCACCACGCCAGGCAGCCGGCTCAGGGATTCGTCGAGCCCGCCGGTCAACTGGGCGCGACGGACCGCCTCTCCCGCCAGAACCCCCACCGCCATCGGGAGGCGGTTCCGGTCCTCGCTGCTCCGGGTAACCCGGACCTCGAGCTCCGGCAGCACCGCCCTCCGAGTCGTGTCGGCGCGCGGGACGGTGTCGACGGCACCGGCCGCGAGCACCAAGAGAAGACCGAGGGAGGACATGGCATGAAGAATAGCGGCGTCCCCCCGCTTGCTTGAAAGCCCGTAGAGAGCCCCCTACCTTGTTCGTGGTTCGCCCACGCCGAGGATTGATGCACGTGCTGCGCTTCTACGTCGACAAATGCCGCCGGTCGTGAATCTGGCGCCGAACGGGCCGGGGGTCGGGCCGGGCTGGGAGCGCCTGGCTCAGGCGCTTCGAGATACAATGCCGCCGGCCGAAATCGACCGGATCTGGGCGTTCCGGGTGGTGCGGCGCGCCGGGCAGGACTTCGGAACCGCAATCCTCTCGCAGCTCGACGGCGACCGCTGCCGGATCCATACCGCCAGCTTCATCCACACCGTCAAGGGGAAGAAGCGGGGCCAGTTCGAGTGGTCCCTTCATGAGGTGGGAAGCGGTCCGCTCAGCGCCCTCGACGAGCTCCTCGCCCTGGTTCCCAAGCGCTCCGACGAGGAGGAGCCTCCCGCACCGGTGGAGCCCGCATCCTGGTTCTCCCCGCCGAGCGATGGCGTCCCCGAGCCGGGATGACGCGGCCGCGCTGCTCGATCGGTTTCGCGGACACCTCCGCGACCGACGGCTTCCGGTGACCCGGCAGCGCCTTGCCGTGGCGGCGCAGCTCTTCGCGGCCGCCGACCATCCTTCCGCCCTCGACCTCTCCCGGCGGCTCCGGGCGCGCGGCGAGAAGGTGGCGACGGCCACCCTCTACCGCACGCTCGAGCTGCTGGTGCAGGGAGAGCTGGTCCGCGGGTACGATTTCGGCGAGGGCTTCAAGCGCTACGAGGCCGCGACGACGGCGGTGGGGCACGATCACCTGATTTGTGAGCGCTGCGGGCGGCTGGTAGAGTTTGCCAACGACCGGTTGGAGCGAATGCTGCGCATGACCGCCGACGCCGAGCACTTCCTCTACCGGCGCCACCGGGTGCAGGTCCAGGGGCTCTGCGCCGAGTGCCGCGGGCGGGATCTCGGGCCGCTCGCCGCGGGCGTCACGCCGCGATGAGCGACAGCCCGAATCTGGGAATCTTGGTCGCTTTCGCCGGCGGGTTGCTGAGCTTCCTATCCCCCTGTGTGCTTCCCCTGGTTCCATCTTACCTCGGCTTCATCACCGGATTCACCTACAACGAAATGACCGACCGGCGGCGGATGGCGATGATCCACGCCGTGCTCTTCGTCCTGGGTTTCACCCTGGTCTTCATGGTGTTCGGCGCCAGCGCCACCGCGCTGGGCCGGGTGCTCAAGTACTACGACCTCTGGATCCAGCGCATCGGCGGCGGACTCATCGTCCTCTTCGGGCTCTACTGCCTCGGGGTGTTCCGGCTCACCTTCCTCGACCAGGACGCGCGGCTCCACCTCGACCGGAAGCCGGTCGGCTATCTCGGGTCGGTGCTGGTGGGGATGGCGTTCGCCGCGGGATGGACACCCTGCATCGGGCCGATCCTCGGTGCGATCCTGGGCCTCGCGGCTACCGAAGCGAGCCTTTCCCGCGGGATGGTGCTCCTGGGCGCCTACTCCCTGGGGCTCGCGGTGCCGTTCCTGCTGGCGGCGTACGCGGTGGAGTCGTTCCTGGACTGGTTCCAGCGGTTCCGCCGCTACCTCCCCTGGGTGCAGAAGGCGAGCGGCGTCCTGCTCATCATCGTCGGGGTCCTGCTGATGAGCGGGCAGTTCACCCGCCTGGCGGGGTGGCTGCAGAGCCTCACGCCGGAGTTTCTCCGGAAGTGGTTGTAGCCTCGATTTCCTCCTCGAGCCGGTGGAGCCGGACCAGCTCCGCGAATCGCCCCCCCGCGGCAAGCAGGCGGGAGTAGCTGCCCCGTTCCGCGATCCGGCCGCCCTCCAGCACAATGATCTCGGCGGCGTCGCGCACCGCGGCTTCGCGGTGCGAGATCACCAGCGAGGTGCGGCCTTCCAGCGCGCCCCGGAGCTTCGTCAGGATCCGTTTCTCGGTCTGGGCGTCCACCGCGCTCAGCGCGTCGTCGAGGACCAGGACGGGCGGATCCTGGGCCAGCGCCCGCGCGATCGCGGCGCGCTGCTTCTGTCCCCCCGACAAGTTGATTCCGCGCTCCCCCAGCAGCGTGTCGAACCCCTGGGGAAGATCTGGAATGGCCGCGCTCAGTTGGCTTACCTCGGCCACCTGCTCGAGTCGGCCGTCGTCCGGCGCGCCGAGGAGGACGTTGTCCCGGAGCGGCTCGCTGAACAGAAAAGTCTCCTGCGGCACGAATCCGACCGCGCGGCGGAGCTCCGCCAGTGAGAGCTCGCGGACGTCGATTCCGTCAAGCAGAACCCGGCCCCGGTCGGGATCGTAGGCTCGCACCAGGAGGTCCACCAGCGCCGATTTCCCCGCACCGGTGGCTCCCACCACCGCCGCCGAAGCCCCAGCGGCGATGCGAAAGGACACCCCCCGGAGCACCCAGCCGCGCGCTTCCGCCCCGGGATACTGAAACCAGACATCCTCGAATGTCACCTCCCGCCCGCCCTGGTGGGGCGGGAGCGACCGGGGCACCGGAGCATCGGCAATTTCCGGCGCCTCGCGGAACAACCGGTTGAGTCGAGCCATGCTGGCGTTGCCGCGCTGGACCAGCGCGACCGCCCATCCGAGGGCGATCATGGGCCACACCAGCATCAGCAGGTAGACGCCGAATGCGACGAACGACCCGGCGGTGATCCGGCCGTCGAGCACCAGACGCCCTCCGAGCAGCAGCACGACGACCGCCCCGAGCCCGCCGAGGAACCCGAGCAGCGGATGAAAGAGGCCTTGTGCCCTTGCCAAGCGCAGATTGAGCCCGACATAATGCTGATTCAGCCGTGCGAAGTCTCCGGTCTCCCTCGTCTCCTGACGGTAGGCGCGAACGACTCGCACGCCGGAGACGTTCTCATGCACGAAATTCGTCATGCTGCCGAAGTGGTCCTGGATTGCGAGCGAGCGCTCGTGGATCCGCCGCCCCAGGAGCACCATCACCGCCGGGAGGCCAAGAAGCGGCAGCAACGCGAGACCGGTCAGGCCTGGGCTGATCGCGAGCATCACCGGCACCACGATCAGCGCCCGGGTAATCGTATCGACCAAGTACATGAGCGCCGGACCGGCCACCATTCGGACCGCCAGCAGGTCGTTGGTGGCGCGCGCCATGAGGTCCCCGGTGGGCGTCCGTCCGTAGAACGCGGGCGAGAGCCGCAGCAGATGGGAGAAGAGATCGTTGCGCAGGTCGTATTCGACCCAGCGGCTGGCGGCGTTGAGCAGCTGCCGCATCGCGTACCGCAGGCCACCGCCCGCCAGCGCGAACGCCACGAGGAGCAGGGCGGCGCGCCGGACCTCGGGCAGGGGCGCGGGGCCGGCGAGGGCGTCGATTCCGCGGCCCAGCAGGCGTGGCCCGACGGTCGCGAGCGCGTTGGAGACGACGACGCAGGAGAGCCCGACCAGGTAGGTTCGCCGGTAGCGAGCCAGGTACGGCGGGAGCGTCCGGAGTTCTTTCACCGAAGTGAGGGCATCATGAGACCGATCGTTATCGCGCTGCTCGGGGCGGTGGGGGTGGCGGCCTGCGCCGGCAAGCAGTCGGCCAAGGTCGCGGTGGACAGCAGCTCGCGCGACATCCGGCTCCCCGCAGCGGATTCCACCGTGGCGCTCAACGATGCACCGACCGCAGGTGCCCAGCCGCCCCAGACGGGGACTGCCCGGGTGGACACGGTATACCTCGAGAAAGCGCCGAGCTCTACTCCCAAGCCCAACCCGCCGCGACCGAAGCCGCCGGCCGCGAGTCCGCCGCCGCCCGCCACGTCGACCGCGGCAACCCCGGCGCCGCCGCCCCCACCGCCTGCTCCTCCACCGCCGCCCCCGCCGCGGCCGGTGATTGAGCCGGGCGCGGTGCTGGAGGCGCGGAGCACCCGGGAGATCACCTCCCGCACCAACAAGGCCGGCGAGACCTTCACGGCACGGCTCGGAGAGGCGGTCACTTCGAGCGATGGGCGCGTGGTCATCCCCGCCGGCGCCGAAGTGACGCTCCGCATCATGACGATCAAGGCCGCACCGAACAAGGCCGCCACCGACGGCACTCTGGTACTCCGCGCGGAGAGCGTCGTCATCGGCGGCGAGTCGATACCGATCGACGCCACCGTCACCTCGGTGGAGCACACCCTCAAGGGTCGCGGCGTCACCGGCAAGGAGGCGGCGAAGGTCGGGGTGGGCGCCGCCGCGGGCGCGATCGTGGGCAAGATCATCGGCGGTGGCACCGGCGCGGCCGCCGGCGCCGTCGCCGGGGCCGCGGCGGGTGCGGCGGTGGCGGTCGAATCCGCCGATCGCGACGTGGTGATTCCGGTCGGCGCGCGCATCAAGCTCGCGCTTCGGTCGGCCTTCGGCGCCGGGTCCTAG
>JBGPVQ010000125.1:0-7484 GCA_041491785.1 Gemmatimonadota bacterium
GATCTCGGCGGCGGACACCGGGCGGTCCTTCTCGTTCGACCAGGTGGGCGGGGTGCTCGCCAAATCCGTCCTTTTTCTCTTCGGCGCCCTGGTGCTGGGCCAGAAACTCTCGCCCCGATTGTTCGATCTTGCCGCCAGGCTTCGCGGCCGGGGCGTCCTGATCGCCAGCGCGCTGGCCTTCTGCTTTACGCTGGCGTACCTGTCTGCGGCGCTCGGCCTGGCCCCCATCGTCGGTGCGTACGCTGCCGGATTGATCCTGGAGAAGAGCCATCTGCGCAAGTTCGTGGATCAGGGGGAGCCCCACCTGGAGCAGTTGTTCTCCCCGATCTCCGGCTTTCTGGTTCCGGTCTTCTTCGTGCTGATGGGGATGCGGGTGGGGCTCGACGTGCTGGCTCAGCCCGGCGTGCTGGGGCTGGCGGGAGTGCTCACCCTGGCGGCGATACTGGGCAAGCAGGCCTGTTCCCTGGGGGCGATAGGCAAGGGGCTCGACCGCCTGACCATCGGGCTCGGCATGATTCCCCGCGGCGAGGTCGGCCTGATCTTCGCGAACGTCGGGCTGGGTTTGACGGTGTCGGGGGAGCGGGTAGTGGATCAGCCGATTTTTTCCGCAGTGGTGATCATGGTCATCGTGACCACGCTGGTAACGCCTCCCGCGCTCAAGTGGAGCCTCCGGCGACGACGGCCCGCCACTTCCGCCTAGCCCCTCACGACCGCCCCATCATCCGCAGATAGGCCCGGTCCCACGCGGCCGGCATGCTTTCCCGCGCGGAGTACGGTCCCGGAGAATACCGCCGCGAGGCGATGCCGAGCTGGCTTTCCCCGGTGATCCGCCAGTCCTGGCGATTGGTCACGTCCCAGAAATCGATGGCATCCTGCGGGTTGAAATCGCCGCGCCCGAACGACGCGGGGTTGAACAGCCACTCGCTGTCCACTACGGTGCGGCTCGGAGACACCGGCCATAGCGTGTAGTAATTGACGTAGTCGGGCTGGATGCTGAGCAGCATGTTGGGCTGGAACGAGTAGTAGTACGCCCGTCGCCCCGCTTCCGCGGGGAACTCCGCGAGGAGCAGCCCGCAGGCGGCACCGCTCATGGTCACGCTCATCGCCGGCTCCGAGATGACCATGTAACCGCCAATGAACGGCCCTTCGGTCAAATCGTTGGCTCCGCTCTGGTAAGGCATCCGCGCCGAGAGCTCCGGGTGAATCACCGGACAGTGCAGGCACTCGTTGTAGTTCTGGAAGATCAGCTTCCAGTTGGCCGGGACGTCGTACGACACCCGGTGGCCGGCCTTCAGACTCGGCAGGCCGAACCGGGAGAAGCGGCCGATCAGGGGCGCGTGCGTGGTCTCGAATGGTTGGGGATCGCGTGCCAGGTTCACGAACAGAAACCCCTCCCACTCGGCCAGCGCCGCCTGGTGGAGCGGATAGTCCAACTTGTCGAAGCCCGCCACCTCGTTCATGTGCGGCGCGCCGATCAGGCGTCCGTCGGTGGCGTAGGTCCAGGCGTGGTACTGGCACTGGATCGTCTCGGAGAACTGACCCGATTCCTGGGAGCAAAGCCGGGTTCCGCGGTGGCGGCAGAGGTTGAAGAAGGCGCGCAGCGTTCCGCCGCGATCCCGCAGGAAAATCAGGCTCTCCCCCGCGATGGTTCGGACGAAGAAATTCCCCGGCTCCGCCAGCCGGTCGGTCCGTCCCACGCAGATCCACTCCCGGGCAAAGAGCCGCTCGGCCTCCTCCGCGAAGATTTCGGCCGACGTGTAGTACTCGCCCGGAAGGGTCCGGGCGCCCTGCTGAAACGAGCCGACGGTTTGTACGAAGGTGGTCATCCTCCGGCTCCTCGATCGCGCCAATCCCGAAGCAAACGTTTGGCCGCAAGCCACCCGGGGCCCCCGGCGATTCCACTCCCGGGGTGGCTCCCCACCCCCCCGAGGTAGAGCCCCGCGATCGGCGTGGCATACCGGGCGGCGCCGGCCACCGGACGCATGAAGAGTATCTGGTCCAGAGTCATCTCACCCTGGGTAATCGCCCCCTCGGTGAGGCGGTACCGGGTCTCCAGATCCACCGGTGTCAGCACCTCTCGATGTCGCACCCGCGCGGCGAAGCCCGGTGCCACCCCGGAGATGCGTTTGGTCACCCGGTCCGCGAGCGCGGTCCGCGCCTGATCGTTCCAGGCGCCCTCGCGAAGCTGGTGCGGCGTCCACTGCGCGTGGGCTACCATGACGTGTTTGCCCGACGGTGCCATCTCCGGCCATCGGAGGGACTGAACCTGCAGCTCGATGTGGAGGCGGTCCGACACCGCTCCGTACTTGGCGGCATCGGCGGCCCGCTCGAGCTCATCCAGCGTGCCGGTGAGCGAGAGAGTTCCCCTGAGGGACCGATCCGGCTCGGGAAGCCCGGGAAACTCCGGCAGGGCGTCGAGGGCGTAGAGTACCTTGGACGAGCTGCCCCGGAACTTGATGTTACTTACCGCCAGCCGGAATTCGGGGTCGAGCCAGACCGGGTCCACCATGCCGAGGAGGGTCCGCGCCGGGTCCGCGGTGGAGAGCACGCTCGCCGACCGGATCTCCTCTCCGCTCGCGAGCACGACCCCGGCCGTCCGATCGTCGCTCACCAGCACGCGGTGCACGTCGGCACCGCACCGAATCTGCACGCCGAATCCGCGGGCCGCTTCGATAAGACGGGCGATTAGCGCGTCGGGCCCGGCCGTCCAGAAACCTCGGCCCCCCATGGCGCCGGCGGGGGCGCCGACCTGGTGATGCAGCAGCACGAATGCCGTACCCCCGGATCGGGGGCCCTGCCGGATGTTGCGGACCCCTCCGGCCCCGACCGCGGCCTTGAGGGAGGCACACTCGAACCAGTCGTCGAGCAGCTCCTGTACCGACATCGGGACGGTGCGGAGGAGCTCAACCATGTCCGCGCGGCCCAGCCCGCGGAGCTTGCGCAGCACACCGAGGAGGGGCAGCAGGTCGGCCAGGGCGGAGGAGTCGATGTCGGCAGGGGGAATCGTGTACAGCGACTCCAGGAATCCGGAGAGCTTTGCCATGCGGGAGGTGAAGGCGCCCCACCTCCCCGCGTCGGCGACGGAGTGGCGCCGGATCGCCTCGGCGGCGCGGGAGGGATCGCGCGAGAGCGCCAGCCATTCCTTCGGGCCGGCCGGCACCGCGACCGTGAGCTCGGGCACCGTGCGCTCGATCCCTGCTAGGCCGAGGGCCTTCGCCATCGGCGGCGGGAGCCACCCGGCGTCCATCCCGAGCGGATCGGCGCGGAACCCGGGAGCGAATTCGAGGCTGCGACCCTGGCCACCGGCGGCCTCGCCGCGTTCGAGCACCAACACTCGATGGCCGGTCTTCGCGAGGGTGGCCGCGGCGGCCAGCCCGTTCACGCCCGCGCCGATCACGATCGCGTCGACCGGGGGGGTCATGCGCCGGACCCCCGGAGAATCTCGAGGGCCGCGAGCCGCCCCGATGCCCCCATGATGCCGCCGCCGGGATGGGTTCCGGCGCCACACTGCCAGTACCCCCGGATCGGTGTGCGATACTTGGCCCAGCCGGGAACCGGGCGGAAGAAAAACAGCTGGTGCAGGGCCAGCTCGCCGGCGAAGATGTTCCCCTCGGAGAGGCCGGTGGTGCGCTCAATATCCAGCGGGGTCAGTACCTGCCGGCCGATGATGGCCGACCTGATGTTGGGCGCGTAGCGCGCGAGGGTGTTCACCACCGCGTCGCCGAACGCCTCGCGCCTGGCGTCGGTCCAGCCGCCGTTGAGCGCGTACGGAGCGTACTGGACGAAGATGCTCATGACGTGCTTGCCCGGCGGCGCCATGCCCGGGTCGATCATCGAAGGGATGACGACGTCCATGTACGGATTGCGGGAGAATTCGCCGTACTTCGCGTCGTCGTAGGCGCGTTCCAGGTGGTCGAGACTGGGTGAAATGGAGATCGCGCCCCGCAGATGGGGCCCGGCTCCCGGCAGGCAGGTCAGATCGGGGAGGTGGGACAGCGCCAGATTCACCTTGCCGGAGGAGCCGCGGAACTTGAAGCGCGCGATCGCCTCGACGACGTCCCCGGGCATCTCCTTCGGGTCCACCAGCTGGGTGAAGGTTCGCCGGGGGTCGAGCCCGCTCACCACGATCGGGGCGGTGATCTCTTCCCCGCTGGCGAGCGCCACCCCGGTGGTCCGCCCGCCCTTGACCAGCACCCGCTCCACGTCGGCACCAGTCCTGATCTCGGCGCCCAGGGACCGCGCCGCCCGCGCGATGGCTTCGCTGATGGCGCCGGTCCCACCCTTCTGGAACCCCCAGGCACGGAACGCCCCGTCGATTTCCCCCATGTAGTGATGCAGCAGCACGTAGGCCGTGCCGGGGGAGCGCGGCCCGAGGAAGGTGCCGATGATCCCGCTCGCGGATTTGGTGGCCTTGAGCGGATCGAACTCGAACCATTCGTCGAGATAGTCGGCCGAGCTCATCGTCATGAGCTTGTAGAGCGCGTGAAACCGCTCGGCCCCAAGGGAGCGGAAGTGGCCCGCGAACTGGAGCATTCCCTTGAGATCCGACGGCGCGAGCGAGGCTGGATCCGGCGGGACCATCCCGAGGATCGGCTTCACCGCCATCGCCATGTGATGCATCAGTCGGCCGAAGAGCGTGGCCGCTTCCGCGTCCTTGCGCGAATGGCGCGCCAGCTCACGCCGGGTGAGATCGGAATCGGCCCAGGAGCCGAGATAGTCGCCGTTGTCGAGCGGGACGACGGTGCTCTCCAGCGGGAGGATCTGCAGGCCGTGGCGGGGCAGGTCCAGGTCGCGGATGATCTCCGGGCGGAGGAGGCTCACCACGTAGGAATAAACCGAGAACTTGAACCCGGGGAAAATCTCCTCGGTGACCGCGGCTCCGCCCACCAGCGGCCGCCGCTCGAGCACGAGCGTCTTCCGCCCGGCCCGCGCCAGGTAAGCCGCGGTCACCAGGCCGTTGTGCCCGCCGCCCACGACAATCGCATCGTAGCGGCTCACGCCCGCTTCCTTTCGGGATCGAAAAAGGGGAGCTTGGCCACCCGCGCGTAGGCCTGGCGGCGCTGGTGCTCCACGGTCACCTCGAGCCGGACGTCATTGCCCGCGGCAAAGTGCGGGGCGCGGAGGTGCGCCAGCGCCAGGTACTGCTTCAAGAGCGGCGACCAGCACCCGCTCGAGGCGTACCCGATCTGTTTTCCGTCTCGGTAGACCGGTGTGCTGCCGCGCCAGGCGATGGTCGGCAGGTGGGGCGGGAGCCCGACGCCCGCGTAGAGCGACTCGAGCGAAACCCAGTCCACTGTCATCCCCACGAACCGCCATGCGGCACCCCGCGCCCGCTCGGCCGCCAGGGCGCGGCGTCCATTGTAGGGGCCCTTGTCCCAGCTCACCGTCCATTCGAGTCCGAGCTCGAGGGGCGAGGATTTCTGGGCCTCGATCAGCGCGTGGTGGGACGAGTGGTAGTCCACGTCGAGCATGACCAGGCCGGCCTCGATCCGCGCCAGATCGAGCGCCCAGATCCCCGCGGGGGTGATCCCGTAGGGCAGGCCCGCTGCGATCAGGGCGTCCCACAGCGCCACCGCATGGGCGGCATCCACCCAGATCTCGTAGCCCAGATCGCCGGTGTATCCGGTGCGGGAGATGGTGACGGGAATCCCGCCCAAGCTGGTCTCGACCAACCGGAAGTACTTGAGCGTGGCAAGGTCGGCGGCGGCGATCTGCTGCAGGATGGTCCGGGAAAGCGGGCCTTGCAGAGCCAGGGCTCCGGTCCGCTCCGAAATCTCCTCGATCGCCACGTCCATGCCGGCGCCGTTGAGTGAGAGCCACCGGAGGTTGGGCTCGGCGCTGGTCAGCCGGTACAGCCGCTCACCCAGCCGGCTCACCGTTCCGTCATCGATCACCTTGCCGTGGGAGTCGCACCATGGCGTATACATCACCTGGCCCACCCGACACTTGGTGACGTCCCGGGTGACCATTCGGTCGAGCAGCCGGGCCGAGTCGGGCCCCGAAATCAGGTACTTGTAGAGGGGAGAAACGTCGATCAGCGCCGCCGCGTTGCGGATCGCGGCATACTCGCGGTCGTGCACCAGCTCGTAGGCGCTGGGCACGGCGTAGCCTGCCCAACGGCGCCAGGCCTGTCCCTGGACCAGCGGCGCCGTGCGGGGGTGAAAAGGGGTGGTTTTCAGCACGGCGGATTCTAGTCGGCAGGTCCGCCTCAGGGCTAGACGGCAAGGCCCCGGTGGGTTCGCGTTCGGGGTTTCCACGGTGGACAGCGATGCGATCAAGGGCTATTTATTGGTGCTGATGCGGACCTCTGCGACGCTCGCCCTCCTGGCCACCACCCTCCTGGCCGCCCCGCTGCCCGCGCAGCAGGCCAAGCCGTTCGAGGCCCTCTCCAACACCGTGCTGGCCGGCCGCGATTCGCTCATCAGGCTCACCCGGGACCAGGTGGGCCTCCGCTATAAGTACGGCGCGGTCCGGCCGGGCATCGCGTTCGACTGCAGCGGCCTGGTCAAGTGGGTGATGTCGGTGTTCGACCTGCACCTACCCCGCACCGCGGCGGAGCAGGCCCGCCTCGGCATCGAGGTTCCTACCGATCCGGCCCAGCTGGTTCCCGGCGATCTGCTCTTCTTTGGCCGCGGCCGACGGGTAACCCACATCGGGATCTATGTGGGCGAAGGCAAGTACGTGCACGCCGCCAACCGCCGGCGGGGCGTGATCGAGAGCGACATCGGCAGCGCCGGCCCGCACTGGTGGAAGGGCGCCCGCCGGGTCCTGGTGCAGCCGACCAGCCTCGCGGAACTCATCTCCAGTCCGACCGGGAGTTGATCCGCCAGCCTCGGGGCTTGCCGCGCCCTACCAGTATTCCCAGCGTCCCCACAGCAGCACATACGCAGACAAGCAGGTATTGGTCACCGCGTGAGCCAGGATGAGATCGCCCAGGCTCTTGGTCCGTCGCATCCACCAGTTGTAGAGCAGCCCCGCCGCAAGCCCGACGTCCCAGAGGGCGCCGTGCTCGCTCGCGAAGAGCAGCGCGGTGAGGAAAAACGACGCGCGGGTGTACTGCCCCAGCGGAATCTTCCGAAAGTCGTCCATCCGGTCGACCCAGCGCGGCAACCAGGCCCGCCAGAACAACTCCTCGATGATCGGGACCAGAATCGCGGCGCGGACCACCCGAAGCGCCAGCACCAGCACATCTCCCCGGGCGGCGAGGGGAAGGGCTCCCTCCACCTTGCCGGTCAGGCCGTTCGTGAAGACCCAGGTGTCGCGCCACCGAAGGAGAAACACGTCGGGCGCGATCCACAGGGCGAACACCCCGATCCCGAGCGCCACGCTGGTAAGGGGGTGGCGGACCCCGAGCGCGATGACCTGCCGGGAGCCGATCCAGAGCACCCCCGCGAGGACCCCGACCCGAAGCAGACCTTCCGCGCGCGGCGCCAGCCCCAGGCAAGGTGAGACTGCGAGCAGCAGCATGAACGTCGCGAACGGCA
>JBGPVQ010000126.1:0-7328 GCA_041491785.1 Gemmatimonadota bacterium
CAGGGCGGGGTGTTCCCGGGACAATATGGGGCGGCCCGGATCTTCTATTACAACGTCATGATGCGCCGCTACCTCCACGTCCCGCAGGTCGCGGCCGTCATGGGAAGTTGCGTCGCCGGCGGCGCCTATCTGCCCGCGCTCTCCGACGTCATCTTCATGGTGGAAGGCACCAGTTTCATGGGCCTCGGCGGACCCAATCTGGTCGCCGGCGCTACCGGGCAGAAGGTGGACGCTGAGACGCTGGGCGGGGCCACCACCCACACCGCGGTGAGCGGAGTGGCGCACTACAAGGCCGCGAACGACGCTCAATGTCTGGACCAGATACGCGAATACGTCGGCCGGCTCCCCCGGACCGGCGGGGTCCGGCACCAGGTACTCGCACCGGTGCCGCCGGCCAAGCCACCCGACCTGCTGTACGATCTGTTGCCGCACGACCACCGGATGTCGTACGACATGCATCAGGTTCTGGCGTGCCTTCTCGACGGCGGCACGCTGGATGAGTTCCAGCCCGACATCGCACGCGAAATGCTCTGCGGCCACGGGCGGATCGAGGGTTGGCCGGTGGCCGTCATCGCCAATCAGCGCGGCCTCATCAAGGCCAAGCCGGGCGAGCGGCCCCGCTTCGGCGGGATCGTCTACACCGAGAGCGCGGAGAAGGTGGCGTACTTCATCGAGAGCGCGAGCCGTGAGCGACTCCCCTTGCTGTTCGTGCAGGATGTGAGCGGGTTCATGGTCGGCCCCGAGGCGGAGCATTCGGGAATCATCCGCGCCGGCGCGCGGTTCGTGGAGGCCATGGCGGCCGCCGCCGTCCCGAAGCTCGTGCTCACCGTCAACCACGCTTCGGGAGCCGGCTACTACGCCATGGCGGGGCAGGGCTTCGATCCCGATTTCATTCTCAGCTGGCCCACCGGGCGCATGGGGGTCATGGAAGGTGATTCCGCCGTGATGGCGGTTCACGGTACCGAGATCGACCGGGCCAAACACGAGAAGCGGGAGCTCTCCGGCGAAATCAAGGCTTCCATCGGACAGATGCGGGAGGACTACGAACGGGACCTCGACGCCCGGCACGCCGCGGCCCGGGGGCAAGTGGATGCGATCGTGACCCCCGAAGAAACCCGCCCCATGCTGGCCTTCCTGCTTCGCATAACCGCCCAATACGCCGGCCCGCACCTCGGAGCCTTTGTCCTCCCTCCGCTCGATGCCGCTGCCCCCGGCTGACCGGATGGTGCGCCGCGGGGTTGGATGGCTCATCGTACTCTCGGGATGCGCCCAGGCGGTACCACTCCGCGGCGCCGCGCCGCAGCAGGACCCTCCTCGAGTGGCGGTGCCGCCGACCCCGAACCCGCCCCCCACCCTCCGGGAACCGCTGGTCGCTGCCGCTACGGCCTACGCTCGCGGTCTTATGCCGCTCGCCCCGACCCGAGTTCCCGCCTTCCTTGCTGCGCATCCGACCTGGGATGGTCGCGGGGTGCTCATCGGAATCATGGACGGTGGCCTGGACAGCGGCGTGCCCGGATTCGATTCGACCACCGCCGGCGCGGCCAAGGTCCTCGACCTCCGGGATTTCTCGAGCGAAGGCCGGATTCCGCTCGTGCCGGTAACCCCGCTGGGGGACTCCGTGGTGATCGCCGGACGCCGGCTCGCGGGCTTCGGCCGGGTGCGCGGTATCGTCGCGACCGGTCCGTGGTACGGAGGGATGCTGCGCGAGCGCGTCCTCGGCGATCCCCCCGCCGCCGATGTGAACGACAACGGCATGGATGCCGACTCCCTCCCCATTATCGTGGGACGTGCCCCCGACGGGTGGGTTCTCTTCGTGGATAGCGACGGCGACGGCTCACTGGCCCGCGAACGGCCGGTGCACGACTACCTGGTCTTGCATGAGACGTTCGGCTGGCATCGGCCCGGCGAGCCGCCGCCCCTCAGCCTCGCGGCCAACTTCCAAGACGTGGGCGGTTTGCCGGCGCTCGATTTGTTCTATGATACCCAGGGGCACGGGACCCACGTGGCGGGGATCGCCACCGGGCACAACATCGGTGGGATCGACGGCTTCAACGGGGTGGCGCCGGGTGCGCAGCTCCTCGGCCTCAAGATCGCGCGCAATGACTACGGTGGGCTCTCCACCACGGGCTCCATGGTCGCCGCAATGGACTATGCCATCCGATTCGCCGCTTCCCGGGGCCTCCCCCTCGTCCTCAATATGAGTTACGGGGTCGGCAATGAGCGCGAGGGGGCCGCACGCATCGACGCACTCCTCGACTCGATTCTGGCCGCCCATCCGGACATCGTTTTCGTAACGTCCGCAGGAAACGACGGACCCGGACTGTCGACGATCGGGTTCCCGGGATCCGCGCGGCGCGCCATCACCGTGGGTGCCACCCAGCCGGCGGTGCTCGCCGGCGAGCCGGGAGGTCAGAGCGGTGACGTCCTGTTCTACTTCAGCTCCCGCGGAGGCGAGCTCGCCAAGCCCGACGTGATCGGGCCGGGAATCGCGTACTCGACGGTACCCCGCTGGAACACCGGCGACGAGGTCAAGGGCGGAACCAGCATGGCCTCCCCTCATATCGCCGGGCTGGCCGCGCTCCTGCTGTCCGCCGCCCGTCAGGAGAGACGGGAGGTCACCGCGGAGGACATCCGTCGGGCGCTGACCGCGAGCGCGCGCCGGCTCATCGGTACCAGCCCCCTGGATGAAGGCGCCGGCCAGCCCGCGATCGACGAGGCTTGGAGGATTCTCCGCGCGCCGGCGCCGGGTGCGGTCTTCGATGTGGAATCCGTCGACCAGCCGGGCGCCACCGCGGCGTTCCACATCGCGCCAGCTCCGGCCGACACGAGCCTGCGGTTTCGAATCATCCGGGTGCGTGGCGTCGGGGCGCTCGATGTCACTCTGACGAGCGATTCCCCTTGGCTCACGGCACCGGGGAGGCTCCGCCTGGATGCCCGCGAAACGCCCGTTACCCTCACCCAGCACCCGCCGCTCTCGCCGCCAGGCGTGCTGGTCGGAACGGTACGCGCCTCCGCGCCCGGCCTCGACGATCCGCTGTTCACTCTCGTCACGACCGTCGTGATACCGGAATCACGCCGGGTTGCCCCGGTTCGGGTGACCGCCCGCCTCGCCCAGGGGGGAGTGCGACGGATCTTCTTCCCGGTGGATTCGGGCCGGCCGTTCCGAGTGCGGATGTCCACCGCCGGCGAGCGCGAGCACCTGATCGCGGCGCTGCACCAGCCCAACGGACAACCGATCTTCGGGGAAAACGGTATTCCGGGCGGCGCAGATTCGGCTGCCGCGATCTTCGATGTCGATGGGTCCGATGCGCGCCGAGGCCACTACGAAGCGGACGCGGTGGCGTCCTCCTCATCCCCGCTCACCGCACTGATCGCCATCGACCCGGCTCCCATCAGCCTGCGCACGATGCCCGGCCGGCGGGATACGGTGCAAGCGGTGGTGACGTCGCTCGAGGACTCCGTGATCGCGGGCCGGGTGCGGATGGGCCTGCTCGGTGGGCAGCGCCGCCTCGAGGTCGGCGGGCGGGGAAGCGCGGACGTCGCCATCTCAATTGAAATCCCGCCGTGGACCCATCGCATCGTGCTCGACCTCGAGCTGGATCCGGCGCAATGGCCCCGCTTCACCGATTTCGGATTCACCCTGCTCGATGCGGGAGGCCGGATCCTCGGCAAGAGCCCCCTCAACTATGCCGCCGGCCGCCTGGACGCGGAGCTGCCGGCCCGGAGCGCGGCCCTGGAGGCAACCGTCGTGTTTTCTCCCGGCTTCGCCGAGGCGCGCCGACTCGACCAGTGGGCCGGCAGGCTCACTCTCCGGCTCGAGGCGGACCGACCGGTGGCGCTGGCGAGCCCCGACGGCGACGAATTTCGCCTCGCACCGGGTGGCACCGCCACCTTCAGGGTGTTGCCCGCCTCGGCGCCGTGGCCCCTGCCCGAAGGGTTCACGCCCTTGGCCCTGTTCGTGGGGGAGAGCGGCGGAATCGCCTGGACGTGGGAGACTCCGCTGATTGCGCGGGGCGGAGCCTCCCTCCCGCGTTAGTCCGGTTAGGTCGCTCTACGGGCGGGGCCGATGTTTCTGCCATGTGGGACCGGGATTCCCTCGAGCCGTCCAGGCAGTTGCTCGAACACCACTTCGGATACGCCTCCTTCCGCCCGTTGCAATGCCGGGTGCTGAACGCGGTCCAGGGCGGCCGTGACGCGCTCGCTATCTTGCCCACCGGCGCGGGAAAATCGATCTGTTTTCAGATTCCCGCCCTGCTCCGCGACCGGCCGACGGTGGTCATTTCTCCGCTGATCTCATTGATGCAAGACCAAGTGGCCGCCGCGGTGGCCCGCGGAATTCCTGCCGCCGCCATCAACAGCGCCCTCTCCCCTGCGGCCCAACGCGAGGTTCTCGACCGCGCCGCCCATGGGGCGGTGCGGCTGCTCTATACCTCGCCCGAGCGGCTGGGCCGTCTGGCCGTGGAGTTGGCCGAGCGGGGAATCGTCCCCGCCCTTCTTGCGGTGGATGAGGCCCATTGCATCAGCGAATGGGGCGCCGATTTCCGCCCCGCCTATCGAACCCTCGGAAGGCTCCGCCGCCGACTGGGATGGCCCCAGGTGATCGCCCTGACCGGGAGTGCCACGCCGCAGGTACGGCGCGACATCGTGCGGGGGCTCGGACTCGGCCGCTCCCATGGGCTTGACCAGGTGGTCGGATCGTTCGATCGCCAGAACCTCTGGCTCGGGGTGGCGCCGGTCGACAATGAGCGAGCCCGCCTGCGCGCGCTGGTCCAAGCGCTGGAAGCGATCGGGGCGCTGGCGATCGTCTATGCTCCGACGCGAAATGTGGTGGAGGAGCTGGTACGGGTGCTGCGGGACGCCGGGTTCCGTGCTGCACCCTACCACGCGGGCTTGGGGGCCCCGGTGCGTCGCGAAGTGCTGGAGCGCTTTCTCTCGGATGACCTCGCGGTGGTTGTTGCCACTTGTGCGTTCGGCATGGGCATCGATAAGCCGAACGTTCGCCTCGTGGTTCACTGGACGCTCCCCCCGACACCCGAGGCGTACTACCAGGAGGCGGGTCGGGCCGGCCGGGACGGTGGCCACGCCCGCTGCATCCTCCTCTACCGTCCCGGTGATGCGGCCCTGCCGCGACGTCAGCTCGATGTCACGTTCCCCCCGGAAGCACTCGCGGAGCGGGTCTGGCGGGGGGAGCTCGACCCGGCGCGAGTGGCAGCCAACGTCCGGCTGGCCGTCGAACGGTTGCGTCGGGAGCTCCGGCCTGAGCGCGGCCGGCCGGATTGGGGCGCGGTGAGAGAGCGGCGCCGGGGGGCGGAGGGCCGAATCGAGGTGATGGAACGGTACGCTCGAGGTCGGAGTTGTCGGCGTAAGGCCCTGCTCGAGTACTTCGGTGAAAGGCTGGTGCGTTGCGCCGGATGCGACGTCTGCTCGCGCCGCGCCCCGCGGCCGCGAGGACCCTCGCCTCTGGACCGCCGACTGACTCGGCTCCGCCTGGCGCTTAGCCACCTGGAGGCACCGTGGGGCGGCTGTCCCTTGGATCCTCGGGTGCTTCGCCGCCTCTCGGAACACCCGCCCGGGACGGAAGCGGCGCTCGCAGCGGTCGAGGGCGTCGGACCGGTCCTCGCCCGCCGGTACAGCCGGACGATTCTCGAGGCGCTGGAGTCCGCCTCGACCCCCGCGCCGGCCGCGAGGGGCTGAATGGTTCGTCGCAAGGTGATCTACCGGCGCGGGGACTCCGTGTGGCTCCAGAGGGATCGCGTGCCGGCGCGAGGCTTGGTGCCGCCCTGAGCCCCGGGGAAAAGCGGACTCACCGAGTCGCGCCCAGCTTCTGAACCAGCCACTCGACCAGGTCGCCGACCACCTCAGGCCGCATTTGTCCGGTTACGAGCCTCGGATATCCGCTCGGACTGCCATCCGAGTCCGTGATGAACAGGTGATTGGTGGCCGGATAAAGCCGCAAGGTCACGTCGCGGTTTCCCGCCTTCTTGAACGTCCGCTCCAATAACGGAGCCTGGTCCGGGGTGACCTGGCGGTCGGTCGCTCCCTGCATGATGAGTATCGGGACCTGGACCTTCCGGGCGGTCTCCAAGGGGTCGTAGTCGAGGAAGAATCGCATCCAGGGATCCGCCGCGCTAAGCGAGTCCAGCGACTTGAGCCCCGCCGTGATCGCGGAATCCCGCCTGGCCGGGGCTCGGAGGCCGGTGTCGCGTTCGATGGCGAATCGCTGCTGATACTCGATGATGGGGCGACCCTTGAGCGCCGGCCCGGCCATCAGCACGATCCCCTTGAGCGCGGGGTTGGTGGAGGCCACCAGAGGTGCGATCAGTCCGCCTTCACTGTGTCCCACGAGGCCCAGACGGCTGGCGTCGATTTCGGCGCGAGTGCCGAGGAACGCGATGCCGGAGCGGATGTCATCGGCAAAATCGAGGCTGGTTGCACCGGCGTAGGCACCGCTCGAAGCGCCATATCCCCGGTCATCCATCCGTAGCACCGCGATACCGCGACGACCCAGCGAGTCGGCGATCTGCCGGAACGGCCGATAGCCGCGCACGAGGGGAATGGACTCGTCCCGGTCCTCGGCCCCGGAGCCGGTGATGGTGACGATGGCCGGCACCCGCTTCGAGGCGCTCGCACCCGCCGGGAGCGTCAGCGTCCCCGCCAGCGTATGGCCGCCCTTGCCTGGCACGTGGACCTCGACCGCGGTGTAGGGCGCTCCGGCTGGTGCCGAGTAGTCCAGCTGGACGCTCCGGAATAACGCCGGATCGACGCGATCGGAGACCGACAGCGTGAGTCCCAGTGATGGGATGACGCCGCCCCGGATCGCTCCCTGCGCATCCACCGCCAGGCGAGCCGGCACCCCGGCGAGCAATATCAGCACCGAATCGGGCGCCATCCACTTGATCGAAAGCGAAAAGGTCTGGCCGCCGCTCACCGCGAACATCGGCACCTCCAGACTGTCACCACCCAGGATACGAGCGCGTCGCAGGGCCAACTCGACCAGGAGAAAGGAAGGGTTCACATACGGCATCGCGCCCGCTCGGGTTCCCAACCGCTGTTCCCGGGAGGCCGAGCCGGTACCGACCTGGGCCACCGCGCTGTCGCCTCGGAAAGTGAAGTCGGCCGACTGGCGCGGCACGGATCCGCTCGAGTCGGACGCCAGCCGGAACTCGTTCTCCAATCGGGCTACCAGACCGTCGGCGCGCAAGGTGGCGGCGTAGGTCCACCGCTGATTGGGTGCCCTCCCCACCAGCTCGCCCTCCACCCGCCCGGTGGTCCGTCGGAACCGCTCGGCAAAGAGCGTGTCCCGCAAGGCATGGAGGTAGAAGACCCGG
>JBGPVQ010000127.1:0-7323 GCA_041491785.1 Gemmatimonadota bacterium
CAGCCCCGGACCTACGGCACGGCGGGCTCACCCGACCCCGATCAACGCCCGTGGACCAGTGCAATCAAGAAGGATCCGGTGGACGGCCAGGTCTGGGCGGGGCGTGAAGGGCTCTCCGGCGACCATCAGTATGACCGCCAGGGCCACGGCGGTCCCGACCGTGCCCTGCTCATGTATTCCGCCGAGCACTACCCCCGCTGGAGGGCCGAGTGGAGCCGCAAGGACGTGGGCCCTGGCGCCTTCGGAGAGAACTTGACGGTGTCCGGCCTCAACGAGGACATCGCCTGCGTTGGCGATATCTTCCGGATCGGCGAGGTCCGGGTCGAGATCTCTTCGCCCCGCTCCCCCTGCATCAACCTTTCCCGCCGGCACGAGCTCCCCGATCTGGTGAAGACGATCGTCGAGAACCATCGCTCCGGATGGTACCTGCGGGTGCTGCAGGAGGGGTGGCTCGAGGCCGGGATGGAGGTGTCGCTGACCGATCGGCCCTATCCCCAGTGGACCATCCGCCGTGCCGCGAACGTCAAACGAAGGCGCTCCGATTTGCGGGAAGAGGCCCGGCTCCTGGCGGCGTGTCCGGCGCTGCAGGTCGACTGGCGGAAGAAGCTCGCTACACGTTGAAGCGGAACAGCATCACATCCCCATCCTGGACCACATACTCTTTGCCCTCCGCCCGCGCCAGGCCCTGCTCCCGCGCACTCTTCCACCCGGCCACTCGCACGAAATCATCGTAGGCGACCGTTTCCGCCCTGATAAACCCCTTTTCGAAGTCGGAGTGGATCACGCCCGCGGCGGCGGGGGCCTTGTCGCCCCGGTGGATGGTCCAGGCGCGCACCTCCTTCTCCCCCGCGGTGAAGTAGCTCATCAGGCCGAGGAGGTGGTACGCGGCGTGGGCCAGCCGGTCCAGGCCGGACTCGGACAGCCCGAGCGACTCCAGGAACGGCACCCGATCCGCCGGCGCCAACTCGGCCAGCTCCATTTCTACCTTGGCGGAGAACGTGACGATCTCCGCCGCTTCCCCGTCCTGGGTGATGGATTCCTGGAGCGCCGTGGTGGACGCGTTGCCGCCGGCGACCTCGGATTCGGCGACGTTGGCGGCGTAGAGCACCGGCTTGGCGGTGAGGAGGTTGAAACTTCGGAAGGCCGGGCGCTCTTCCTCGGTGGGGACCACGCCGCGAGCCGGCCTGCCCGCGGCGAGCGCATCGCGCAGCCGGGGCAACAGTCCGGCTTCGATCCTGGCCTGAGGGTCGCCGCTCTTGGCGGTGCGGACCGCTTTGTCCACGCGCTTCTCCACCGCCGCGAGGTCCGCCAGACCCAGCTCGATGTTGATCACTTCACGGTCGCGCACCGCGTCCACCCCGCCCATCACATGCTGCACGTCTTCGTCCACGAAGCAGCGCACCACGTGGACGATCGCGTCCACCTCGCGGATGTTGGCGAGGAACTGGTTGCCCAGTCCTTCTCCCTGGCTGGCGCCTTTGACCAGTCCCGCGATATCCAGAAACTCGACCGTGGCGGGAACGGTGCGCCCCGGGCGGACGATGTCCGTGAGCACGTCGAGCCGAGGGTCGGGCACCTGGACGACCCCGGTGTTCGGTTCGATGGTGGCGAACGGATAGTTGGCCACCAGCGCCCCGGCCGAGGTGAGCGCGTTGAAGAGGGTGGACTTGCCGACGTTGGGGAGCCCCACGATGCCGAGGCGGAGCATTACGCCTTGTAACTGTTGAATCGGTTCATGGCGCGCTCGATTCCCTCTTCCAGCCAGCACTCGACCGCCTCGGCCATCGGATCGAGGAGCCGGTCGATGATCGACCGCTCCTCTCGCGTGAAGCGGTCGAGCACGTAGTCGGCCAAGTCGTCGTAGTCCATCGGCCGCGGCCCCACCCCGATCCGGAGCCGCGCATAGTCCTGCCGGCGGAGCGCGGCCTCCACACTCTTGAGCCCGTTGTGGCCGCCGGCGCTGCCCGCGCCGCGGAGGCGGAAGCGCCCCACGTCGAGCGCCACCTCGTCCACCATCACCAGGAGATCGCGGCTGGGATCGAAG
Source organism: Gemmatimonadota bacterium (assembly GCA_041491785.1). GTDB lineage: Bacteria > Gemmatimonadota > Gemmatimonadetes > Gemmatimonadales > GWC2-71-9 > JABFSM01. Next base: position 2,045 of record JBGPVQ010000127.1, read on the forward strand.
CTTTCCGACGCGCCAAGCGGGGCCAGTACGGCCCCGCTTCGGTTCATGTAGGTCTGCGGCTTGATGATTTCGACTGCGACGCCGTTCCGCGTGCCGGCGGCGACCCGCCCCGGCCCCTTCCGGCGGAATGCACCGAGGCTCCACCGTTCGGCGAGCCGGTCGGCCATGAGGAACCCCGCGTTGTGCCGCGTGTCCTCGTATTCGGGGCCCGGATTCCCCAGGCCCAGAATGGTGCGCAGCGGCTACTCCTTGTCCTTGCCGTCCTTGGCTTCCTTGCCCTTGGCCTTGGGTGCGGCCTCTTCCTCGCCCTCGCCCTCCTCGGGCTTGACCTTCCGGATCAGCTCGGGCTCCGCCACCACAACGGCCTCCGCCACCGGGGCGACGACTTCCTCGGCCCTCGGCGCCACCACCGTGCAGACGGTCTGGCCACCGTCGTTCATGATTTCGATCTTCTCGACGGTAAGGTCCCGCACGTGGATCGACTGCCCGATATTGAGCGCGCTCACGTCCACGTCGATGTGCTCGGGAATATCCGTCGGGAAGACCCGGATCTGGATGTCGTGCATGGTCTGGTCGATGACGCCGCCGAAGTTCTTCACGCCCTCGGGGATACCGACCAGCTTGACCGGCACCTCGACGGTGATCTTCTGGTCAGCGTGCACCTCGTACAGGTCCAGGTGGATGATGTCCGAGGGGCGCACCGGGTTCCGCTGGATTTCGCGGATGAGCGCCTTGACCGGCGCCCGCCCGGCCACGGTCACCTCCACCAGCGTGGTTGCCGCGGCCACCTGGCTCAGGAGCCGAGTCAGGTCGAGCGTGGCGACCGCGATGGCCTCGGGCTCCCGCCCCCGGCCGTAGATGACCGCGGGGACTTTGCCCTCCCGGCGGAGGGAGCGCGCCACGCCCTTGCCGCTGCCAGCGCGGGGGGAGGCCTGAATCGTCGCCTGCTGTGCCATGGTTCCGGTTCCTTCCATCAATCGAACAGCGAGCTGACCGACTGGTCGCTGTGGGTGTAGCCGATCGCCTTCGCGAGGAGCCCGGCGATGGACAGCACCTTGAGTTTGTCGAACTGCTTTTCCGGCGGGAGGAGAATGGTGTTGGTCACCGCCACCTCGGTCACCGGCGCCTGCGTCAATCGCTCCACCGCCGGCCCCGACAGGAGCGCGTGGGTGGCGCAGATGTAGATATCTCCCGCGCCGAGGCGCTTGAGGGCGTGCGCCGCCTCCGCCATCGTGCCGCCGGTATCGATCATGTCGTCCGGGATGATGCAGTCCCGGCCCTCCACATCCCCGACGACGTTCACCGCCTCGGCCACGTTCGCCGCCGTCCGGCGCTTGTCGATGATCGCGAAGTTGGCGTCGAGTCGCTTGGCGAATCCACGCGCCATCTTCGCACCGCCGACATCCGAGGCCACGACCGCGAGGTTCTTGAGACCCTTCTGCCGGTAGTGGTTCGTGAACACCGGCGCCGAGTAGAGGTGATCCACCGGCAGGTCGAAGAACCCTTGCAGCTGGTGCTGATGGAAATCGATCGCCAGCACCCGATCCGCGCCCGCTTGCGAAATGACGTTGGCCATCAGCTTGGCGCTGATGGCGACCCGGGGCTGATCCTTGCGATCCTGGCGCGCGTACCCGAAGTACGGGATGACCGTCGTAATTCGCGCTGCGCTCGCGCGCCGCGCCGCGTCCATCAGCAACAACAACTCGATCAGGTTTTCCGCCGGCGGATTGGTCGGCTGGATGATGTAGACATCCCGGCCGCGAACGTTCTCGTCGATCTTGACGAAGATTTCCCCGTCGGCAAAGCGCCGGATCGTGGCTTTGCAGAGCGACGAATTGAGCTCGGAAGCGACCTCCTCCGCCAGCGGCCGGTTGGCCGTGCCGCTGAGAAGGAGCATAGGGTTCCGCACCAACGAGTCGTTCGGCAGGGCCATAGCCCCTAAGTATAACCCGGCAAGCAGGTTGCGGTCAATCGACGGGGCCCCCGTGGCTGGGGATCAGCGCCACCTTGATGCAGCCATCCCGCTTTTCGTCGAATCGGCGGTAGGCGTCGATCCCCTGTTCGAGGGGAACCCGGTGGGTGAGGAGGGCGCAGAGATCGTCCTGCCGCCGCCGAGCAACCGGCAGCAAGCGCTCCATATAGTGCCGCGCGGGGCAGCGGCCGATCCGGTAGGTGAGGTTCTTGTCGTAGGCCTGGCCGGGGGAGAAGGGGAAGGCCGCCTCGTGGTGGACCCCGACGGCGGAGATCGTCCCCCCAGCACGAACCAGGTCGAAGGCGAGGCGGGTCGCGTCGGGGCTCCCCGCCGCTTCCAGGACGACGTCTACGCCCCGCCCACCGGTCTCATTCCGGATCCTCTCGGCGAGGTTTCCGGACCCCGGGTCGATCGGCTCAGCACCGAGCCGCGCCGCGAAGGCCCGCCGCTCCGCGACGGTATCCACCGCCAATACCCGATCGGCGCCCAGCTCGCGGGCCGAGAGAATTGCCATCAGCCCGATGGGGCCGCATCCCACCACGGCGCAGACGGCTTCGGGAGACGCGCCGCCCATCACGGCGCAGTGGTATCCGGTCGCGAGCACGTCGCCCAGAAGCAGGCCGGCCTCCGGAGCCAGGTCCCGTGGCAACGGCAGCAGGGTCGAATCGGCAAGGGGAACCCGCACCAGCTCGGCCTGGCCCCCCTCCAGGCCGGCGCCGCGCTCGATCCAGCCGAACAGCTGGCCTGAGGTACATCGCCCGGGGAGGCCGTGAAGACAGAAGAAGCAGGCGCCGCAGCTGGTGCTGAACGGACTCACCACGAGGTCACCCCGGTGGATCCGCGAAACGCCCGCGCCGATGTCCACCACTTCGCCCAGAAACTCGTGGCCCATCACCGTGCCGGGGTCGAGGCCGGTCTCCCGCCCGTGCCAGACGTGCAAATCGGAACCGCAGATGGCGGCGAGGCGGACCGCCACGATGGCGTCGATGGGGGCGACCAGAATCGGGTCCGAGACGCGCTCGACGCGGAAGTCGGCCGGGCCGTGATAGGTGATGGCTTTCAGGGCAGCCTCCGAATTGGTGCAAGGTTCTTGAGCTGCGATGTCACCCGCTCGATCGGTGGGGGTCGCCCGAACGGAGATGCCGACTGAACCAGCGGCCGCTCCACGCGGTGAGTACCGGGTATGCGAGGATCGGCAGCCCGAGTTGCGCGACGGCCACGTACCCCGCCCGCCCGATGAAGAAATCTCCGGTGCCGTTGAGCAGCACCCAGAGCGCGGCCCACAGGTACCGCAGCGCTGGTTGTTCGCGTCCCCTTTGCCACATGAAGGCCAGGAGAGGCCACAGCAGAATCTGGTGATGAATCCAGGTGAGCGGGGCAGCCCAGAGCAGCAACGGAATCACCGACATCTCGATCATCCAGTTCGTTTGCGGCGGGACCCGGTGCCGCAACGCCCAGCGCCACGGCCAGAGCCAGAGCAGGCCCATCAGCGCGGATCCCGCGATCCAGAGTAACGGCACGCTCCCACCCAAGCTCTCGCGGTGCCGGAACAGGAGGGCATACCAGCTCTGGTTGTCGATCTTCGGAAAGTTGTGCTCGTGCAGCGGGTCAGCGAATGTCGCGATCCACCGCTCGTAACCGGTCAGCGAGGAGTGGATCCCGAGGGTGGCTGGCAGGAGGGAGAGCCCGACGAGCATCAGGGCGACGAGGGGAATCAGGCGGATTCGTCGCGCCAGAATCCACGGGGCGATCAGGGCCAGCCAGAAGGGCTTCAAGGTGATCAGCACGGCATAACCGAGGGCCTGGCGCCAGGGAACGTCGGAGGTCACTGCAACGGTCCACAGCCAGAGCATCAAAAACGGGACGTTGGCGAACGAGAACTCCCAGGTCAGCGCGCCCACCACGCCGAGGAACCCGATTCCAATCGCGGTAGCATCGAGCTTCCAATGCGTATGCCACCGGCGCTGGACATCCAGTACGGCCGCGCCATTGAGCACCGCCCAGAGCAGCTTGGCGACCGGGAACGGGAGTGCGCCCCACGGTGCGAAGAAGAGCGCGAAAACCGGGTGGTACTTGAATGGGGTGAGGGTCGAGACCGCGTAGACGGCGTTCCATCCGGTGGACAGGAGATCGCGACCCGCCGTCCAGTAGACCAGAAAGTCCTTGGCGGCACCGTGGGCGAGCATGACGATCGAGAGTCCCGACGTCACCAGGAAGATCCCGGAGCCGTTGGGCGGAGCCGGGCGGGCGACGGGTTCTTGCATGCAGTAATCTACCGTCGGATGGGGCGGGGTAGCGGCGCGCGCGGGTTAGGCCGCGAAAACGATTTACCGTGGCATTGGCCCTGGTGGATTCGAACCACCATTCTCAGATCCAAAGTCTGATGTCCTGCCATTGGACGAAGGGCCAGCGGCCGAAAAGTAACCGAGGATTCGGCGCCGAGGCGGGGGCGGGGGTGGAACGTAGCGGTGCCCCGAAGCCGGGTGGCTCCGGGGCACCTAGGCACCGGCGCGTGACTCTGCCGCGTCAGGACCGCGCCCACCTCCGGGGGGAACGGGGGGGCGGGGGCTCATCCATCACATCCCGTGCCGCCGGCGGGGCAGGCCCGGCCCGATGAGCCAACCCGTTGTCTCACATCGAGATCCCCGGTCTCTCGGCTGCCTCGGTGCCAGCCTCGCAAGGGCGAGTGCCGCTCCAGCACCACGGCGGGCGCGCGGCGCCGGCCCCGCCTACACGGTACGCGAGGCGGTCACCGCACCGTGCTTTCGGCCGAGGATGGCCTGGGCGTCGTCCCGATCGCCCTCGCTCCGATACACCCCGACGAGGGTGGAGCCCGATCCGGTCATCCGGCAGAGCACCGGGTGGGTGCGCGCCAGCGCCTCGAACGCCTCTCGGATCTGGGGCAGCCGTCCGAAGACCGCCGATTCGAAGTCGTTGCCCGCCATCCGAGCCACGTCGCTCCAGCCCCCCAGCGCCGCTGGATCGAGCAGCAACGCGCCTCGCGCGCCGGCCGATTCCCGCGCCGCGTCCACCCATCGATACGCCTCCGCGGTGCGGACCGGCGCCGGGGGGGTCAGCAGCAGGATCGGCGCTGCGGGAAGCGGCGGGAGCGCCAGCATTCGTTCGCCGTGGCCCCAAGCCACGGCCAACGGGGCGTCGCTCAAGCAGAACGGCACGTCGGCGCCCAGCCGGGCGGCCAGATGCAGCAGCTCGGCACGGGGAAGCGGGCTTCCGGCCAGCTCGTTGACCGCCGAGAGCGCCGCTCCGGCGTCGGTGGAGCCGCCTCCCAGCCCCGCCCCGATCGGTA
>JBGPVQ010000128.1:0-7272 GCA_041491785.1 Gemmatimonadota bacterium
CCTGCGAGGTATTGCACGAACATTCCGGCCCCCCAACGGTGAGAAGGAGATACTCCTGCGACGCTCGAGGTTGCCCTTGGGCGCACGTGCAAGGCGCGGGGGCCGGACTTACCCCCTAGTCAACATGCTCCGGCGTCACCGTCTCGCCCAGCTTCTTCCCGAGCGCTTCGAGGTATCCGTCCGCCGTCCTGTGCACGCCCAGCACCTTCATGACCACCCGGAAGATCGGGTTCGACACGTACCCGTGTTCCGTCACGGTGAGCTGGGTACCGCTTCCGGCGGGAGCCAGGTCGTAGATCCAGGTTCCGCCGAACGCTGCATCCGGGGGCGCGTCGATTCTGGTCACCAGGCGGGTCGGGGCAACCGCCTCATCGATGATCAGGCGCATTGAGGAGCCACCGGCGTCCTGCTCCCAGACCTCCTTCCCGTTTGCGTCCGGGAGTCTCCGCGCGCTCTTGAGGTCCGACCAGGTGCCCTGCAAGGCGCCGAGGTCTCGTACCACGGCCCAGACCTGGTCGGGCGATTTCTGCAGGGAAATCCGGCTCGACGCTCGATGGGTGCGGGGCAGGATGAGGCCCACGCCGAACACCAGCGCCACGACCGCGAGGATTCCAACGACGATGCGCAGGACGATCACCATGCGACCTCCGAGGCGGATCGGTCAGGGCGCGGGCCGGCGCGCGCGCTTGGAGTAGGGCGGCAGCGCGAGCGCCTTGGCCGGATTCTGCTGCAGCAGCTTGAGGGCTTCGGCGACACCCCGCTCGAGTTGTGGGTCGTGGCCCGCCGCGACCGACTTCGCGTCCAGGGGCACGTCGATGTCGGGTGGCACGCCCTCGCCCTCGGCGGGCCACTCCCCGTTCAACCCGAAGACGGCACTCGACGGGGCGGTGATGAAGCCGCCGTCGACCAGCGGGTACGGCACGCTGGCGGCGACCAGGCCGCCCCAGGTTCTCGTCCCGATCAGCGGGCCGACTTTGAGTTGCCGGAACGCCCAGGGGAAGTAGTCGCCGCCGGAGCCGGCCAGCTCGTTGGTGAGCAAGACCTTGGGGCCCAGGATCCCCGCCATCGGGAGGGGGAAGTGGGTGCCGCCCGGCACGTCATTGCTGACGCCGCCGATCGGTTTCCGGCTCATGTAGTCCACCATGTAGTCGTCCAGCAGGCCGCCCTGATTGAACCGCTCATCGATGACCGCGCCGGGCTTTTCCTGCTGCGCGAAGAAGTAGCGGTTGAACGAGGCGTACCCGGGGCCGCCGGTGTTGGGCACCCAGACGTAGGCCAGTGTTCCGCCCGACAGGGAATCCACCTTGCGGCGGTTGTCCTCGACCCAGGCACGGGTACGGAGTGCGTTCTCGCTTCGGAGCGGCACCACCGTGACGGTCCAGGCCCCCTCGGTCGTGGGACTGGTGTTGAGCCGCAGCACGGTCTGCTTTTCGGCGGTGCCATCGAGCAGCCGCCATGGATTGTCCGTGGCGGTGAGGTTGCTGCCGTTGATTTCGAGGATGTAGTTCCCCGCCGAGACCCGAAGGCCCGGCGCGTCGAGCGGTGCCCTGAGCTCGGGGTTCCAGCTCTCCCCGGTGTAGATGCGGGTGATTTTCCAGCGATCCCCGTCGGGGGCCAGGTCGGCCCCGAGCAGCCCGATCCGGGTCGAATCCACCGCGGGGTAATCGCCGCCGCCCACGAAACTGTGGCCCACCGACAATTCGCCGCCGACCTGATCCAGCACGTAGGTGAGGTCGGCTCGGTGCCGCACCTGCGATATCAAGGGCGCATAGCGTGCGTAGACCGCCTTCCAGTCGGCTCCGTGGAGGTTGGGGTCGTAGAAGAAATCCCGTTCGATTCGCCACGCCTCGTCGAAGATCTGGGTCCACTCGGCGGCGGGATTGAGCTCCGCCTGCAACGCCACCTGAAGCCGGCCGTCGCCCGGCCGGGGGGGCGCCTCGGTGCCGACCACGCTCCACTGCCCCGCGGCTTGGGAGAGGAGTTTCTTCCCGTCAGCCGAGAGGGAGAACTGCCCGACTCCGGTCAGGAACACCTCGGCCTTGCGCTTGGACAGTTCGTACTTGTGGAGGGTGGTCCCGGGTTGCAGCGGGACTCGTTCGGCGAGGAACACGACGCCGGTCGGCCCGGTGGCCAGATCGGCGTAGTCCCGCACCGGGATCTGCAACGCGAGAATCCGGCGGCCCAGGCCATCGAAATCGATCCGCACCACGGTTGAGGCGGAATCGGGCCGAGGCACCGGCGCGCCGGCCGGCGCTGCGGCGCCAGCCGGTGCAGCGCCCGCGGGCGCGGCATTCGCCGGAGCGGGCGGCTTGGGAGGCGCCGGTCCGCCCTCCTCGTCACTCTGGGGTTGGAACGGGGTCGAGTCGGTGGCGCGCAGGAGCGCGACGTAGGCCCCGCGGGTCACCTGGCGCCCGATGCTCGAGATGTTGGCCCAGCCGCTCGAGAGCCCGAGATCGGTGCTGGCGAGGAAATAGAGATAGCGCCCGTTCCGGTCCCACGCCGGGCTCACCGCGTCGGCCAGCGGGTCGGTGACCGGGGTGACGCGCCCGTCCGTCAGCGACCAGACCACCACCCGGCGGAACCGGTTGGGCAGCGCCTTGGAGTAGGCCAGCCACTTGGAGTCGGGCGACCAGGTGATCCCCATCCCGCCCCGGGCGAGCAAGTTGCCGTCGGTGTCCGCCGTGGTCAGGCTTCCGGTGGCCAGCTCGATGACCCGGATCCGGGAATGATCGTCCACGAATGCGATCCGCTTTCCGTCGGGCGACCACTCGGCGGCGTACGCGAACTTCGCGTCGCCGATCGGGACTTCCCGCGTTGGCGCCAGGCCGTCCTGCGCGCCGATCAGGAGGCGGTAGCCCTTGCCGGTATCGGAAAACCAGGCCACCTGCTTCCCGTCTGGCGACCAGACCGGGGTCCGGTCGGCGGCGCCGGGGCTCCGGGTCAGGTTTCTGGCGTCCCCCTTCTCGACCGGCACGGTGAAGATGTCGCCCCGGGCCTCGAACAGTGCCCGCTTTCCGGTGGGCGAGAGGGCCGCGGCGGCGATCGAGCGGCCCACATCGCTCCAATGCGGCGTGGCCCATGGGAAGTCGCCATGCACCGTGATGTCGAGCTTCCGCGGCGCCCCGCCGGCCGGGTCGAGCAGCTGGAGGAAGCCATCCTGCTCGATGACCAGCGTGCCGCCGCCGGCCGAGAGCGACTTGACGTCGGCCTCCTTGAAGTGGGTCACCTGACGCACCCCGGTCTTCCCGATGTCGAAGGCCCACACATTGACCGCGTAATCACGGTCGGAGAGGAAGAAGATCGTGTTGCCGACCCAGACCGGCTGGGTGTCGGCAGTCCGCTCGTTGGGAAGGCGAATTTCCTCGAAGGTCGCCGGGTCGAGAATGGTGAGCGGCGTGTTCTGCCCGCCGCGATAATTCCGGAACTCGCTGTCCCAGCGGCTCACCCGATCGTAGACCAGGCGCTTCCCGTCAGGCGAGTACCCGCCGCCGATCGCCATCGGCGCCGGCAGCAGACGTTCGACCCCGCCCTCGGCCGGAACGGTGTACAGGCGCGCATAGGTCGCCGGGGCGGTGCCTCGATTCGAGGAGAACAGCACCAGCTTTCCGTCAGGCGACCAGCCTCGGGCCCCGTCGTTGCCGGGATGCCAGGTGAGTCGGCGCGGGTCCCCCCCTTCCACCGGCATGACGTATACATCGTTGTTCCCGCTCCGATTGGAGGTGAAGGCGAGCCAGCGTCCGTCGGGGGAAAGCTGCGGGTCCGCCTCGACCGCCGGCGTGCTGGTCAGGCGGCGGGCCTCGCCGCCCTCCCGTGCGACGATCCAGAGATCGCCGCCGTACTCGAACGCGATCTGGGTGGCGCTCACGGTGGGCTGCCGGAGAAGGCGGGTGCCCTGCGCCGCCGCGGCGACGGGCGACAGAGCCAGCCCCGCCACAAGGATCGGGATGACCGGTTTCATGCGCTTCTCCCTGGACGCTGCAGTTTGGCGAGCAGGCGTTCGGCCCGCTCGAGGTGCGTCACGGTGACGGTGACCGCGCCGAACTCCTCTTCGACCTTGCCCCGGAGGATGAACGGGCCCTGATCGAAGAGCACATGGCCGCGGGTGCGATGGACGTCGGGAAATAGTACCGTCTCGAAGAGGCCGTGGCCATCATCGAAGGTGGCGAACTGCATCGGCTCGTCTTTGGCGGTGTGCACCGGCTTGGCGGTGGTGAGCATCCCCGCGCAGAGGACATGCCGCCCCACGTGGCGGTTCAGCTCGGGGGCAGGGACCAGTCGGAAACGATGGAGCGCCTCCTGATGCAGCGACATCGGATGGCAGTCGGTGGAGAAGCCGAGCAGCTCGTTCTCCTCCCGGCGGCGGCGGTCGGGAGTGTATTCGGGGAGCGCCAGCCGGTCGGCCGGCCGGTCGGCCGGAAGCAAGGCGCCGTCGTGACCGTCCGCCGGCCTGGCGGTTGGTCCGGCGGCCCGGTCCAGTTCCCACAGCAGCATCGGCCGGGTGGCGCCGTCGGCGATGCTGTCGCACGCCCCGACCTTGATCAGCAGCCGGAGATCGTCGGGGCGGAGGCCGGTTCGGGCGCGGACGTCGGCCAGTGAGGTGAACGGCGCGCGGAGACGAGCGCCGGCTCGGGCCCGCTCGATCCGCTCCACCGCATCGGCGCTCAACCCTTTCACGAACTGGAATCCGACCCGGATCGCGCTGCTGCACCCGGTCGTCCGGAATTCGCTGGCGTTCACATCCGGCGGCCGCACCGTCACCCCCGCGCGCCGGGCCTCCGCCACGTACGCGAACGGCGCGTAGAACCCTCCGCCGTTGGCCAGTACCGCCGCGAAGAACTCCGCCGGATAGTGGGCCCGGAGATACGCCGACTGCTGCGCCACCTGGATGTAGGAGCAGGAGTGGCCCTTGCAGAAGCTGTAGCCGGCAAAGGAGAGCACCATCTCCCACACCCGCCGGGATGTCTCCAGGTCGCGTCCCAACGCCGCCGCCCCGGCAAAGAATTCCGCGGCGTACGCGGCGAGCTGCTTGACCGGCCGCTTCTTGGACAGCGCCTTGCGGAGCCCGTCCGCGGTGGCGAGCGGCATTCCCGCGAACGCCGCGGAGACGTTCACCACGTCCTCCTGGTAGACCATCACGCCGAAGGTCTCCGCCAGCACGTCGCGGAGGCTGGGATGGAGCGGCTCGTAGGCGGCGCCGTGCAGCCGAGTCAGGTAGAGTCGGATGAAACGGTTTGACGCCGGCCGGATGATGCTGGTATTGAGCACCAGGAGCTCGAACTCCTCCGAGCCGCTCTTGATGCAGAGCAGCCGCGACGCCGGCGACTCGGTGTAGAACACCCCCATCGTCCGCCCGGTGCGGAAGAGCTCCCGGGTTTTCGGGTCCTCGCCCGCCTCCGCGCTGGTGTAGTCGAGCCGCCGGCCGGTGTTGGCGGCCACCGCCGCGATCCCGTCGCGGATCACCGCCAGGGAGCGGTTGCCCAGGAGATCGATCTTCACCAGCCCCGCGTCCTCGGCGCCGTCCTTCTCGAACTGGATCACCGGGACGGTGACGTCGGGCGCCCCGTCCAGCCGCTTTACCGCCGGCTCGACGGCCACGTAGTCGGTGAGCGCTCCGGGGACGATCACCACCCCGCCGGGGTGGAGCGAGAGATGCCGCGGCGTTCCGATGAGCGGGGTGGCGACTTTCGCGAAGTCGAGCCAGCTCTTCGGGAGGTCGAGGCCGGTAAAATTCGGGTGGTCGGCCAGGAGCCGCTCGACCGGCACGTCGTCGCTGTACCAGGGCATCCGTCGGGTCACCTCGCGAATTTCCCCCGCGGGGCGGCCGTGCACCTTGGCCACCTCGCGGAGCGCGCCGCGAAGCTTGAAGGTGTTGTGATTGGCCACCATCGCGGCGCGGGGCATCGGATAGCGGCGGAAGACCCAAGCCAGGATGTGGTCGCGCTCGTCCCAGGGAAAATCCAGGTCGATATCGGGCGGGTCCTTCCGCTCCGGGTTGAGGAAGCGCTCGAACAGGAGACCCGCGCCGAGCGGCTCGACATGGGTGATGCCGAGGCAATAGGACACGATCGAGTTGGCCACCGAGCCGCGGCCGCAGTGGGTGGGGCCGTGCTCGACGATGTCCTTGACCACCAGGAAATAATCCGCGAAGCCCTTCATCCCGATGATGGCGAGCTCGTGCTCCAGCCGGTTGCGGGTGACCGGGGCGATGGTGCCGTAGCGCCGCGCCGCGCCCTCGTAGGCCAGCGCGCGGAGCTGCTGCGACGAGTCGGTGGTCTCCGCGTAGCGGGGCGGGACGATGCGGTCGCCGATCGGAATCCGGTAGCGGCATCGCTCGGCCAGCTCGCCCGCGCGGTCCATCGCGTCGGGGACGTCGGGGAAATGGCGGCCGAGGTCCGCGGCGGGTTTGAGCCAGGCGTCGCGGGAGGAAAGGGACGGCGGGGTCGCATCGTCCAGCGGACCCGCCGTCAACGTGGTGTTCAGCGCGATGGCCCGGAGCAGCCGATGCCGGGCCCAGTCCTCCGGATGCGCGAACATCGCGGCGTTGGTGACGGCCGGCGGAATTCCCAGCCGCCGCGCCGCGGCGAGCACGGCGTGGCGCTCCTTGCCGGGACGGAGCTCGGCGTAGACGTCGACCGGGCCGCTCGTGGCCACCAGGCGCTCGAGGAAGGGAACGCTGACGGAAAGGATCAGCGCGCCCGCGCGGTCGGGGGCGAGGAGGTCGGCGAGGTCCGGGGTGCAGGCGCTCGGACCGGCTCCCCTCCGCGCGCTGAGGGCGGCTGGCCCATGCCCGGAGTTGATGGTACTGCCGGCGCCCGCCCAACGCGCGCTTCGGGAACCCGGTCCATCGCGCGGGTCAAGGCCCCGGTCGAGCCGCGCGAAGCGGCGTGCTCCCGGAGCGAACGTCGGGCGGGCGATCGCGTTGCCACCAGCTTCGCCGTTCCCGCCGCCCGCAGTTCGCGGAGAGAGCACGCCGTGAGCGTCGGCGAGCGAAGGCGCGGACCAGTGGATGGCCGTCACCGCCCGGCAGATCGCGCCCCACCCCCGCTCGTCCATCGCGAGCGCCACGCATTCCTCGTTTCCCAGCACCAGGTGCGCGCCGAGGATCGGCCGGAGGCCCGCCTCCTCCGCGGCGCGCTGGAACTCGACCGCTCCGTACCCGCCGTTGGTGTCGGTACACGCGAGGGCGGAGAAGCCGCGCTCGGCGGCGGCGGCGACCATCACCTCGGGACTCGAGGCCCCCCGGCCGAGGGAGAACCACGAGTGGGCGTGAAG
>JBGPVQ010000129.1:0-7238 GCA_041491785.1 Gemmatimonadota bacterium
AGAACCCCACCTAACCCGTTCGTCGCGGCGAAATCGATGTATCGCTTGGCGTTGGCCGTGGTCGCCCCGTGCTTGGGCCCCGAGCTCCAGGTCATCGAGCCGATGTGCATGCCCCACCAGATGCCCACGTACTTCATCGGGTGGATCCAGTCGGTGCTGGCCAGGACACTCGGCGGGTTGAGGTTCAGGCCAAGCAGCGAGGGCGCCAGGTCGGTGGCGCGGTCGGCCAGCTGGATGGTCCGCCACGGCGTCACGAACGGGGTGTGGCCGCGCACCTTGATGCCGTCCGCCAGCGGCGCCAGGTCCGCGTGCAGGGTGCGGCCCTCCATGCGCGGCCCCCGCAGGAACATTCTCGCGTAGTCCACCAGGTTTGCCTCGTGGATGACCATAAAGGTGCGGCCGTCCCGCGTCTCCATGGTGAGCGGCGTCTGCACGCTGTCCAGCGTGCTCACCGGTCCGGACGAGTACAGCTCCTCGGAGCGGTCCTTTCGCGGCCAGTTGGATGGGATCCACCAGGCACGTGCGTTGTCCGCCAGGGCGAACTCGGTGAGCTCGTCGGTGATCTCGAAGGCGCCGAGGCCGGGCTGCTCGGGGAACTCGTAGCGGAAGCCGACCCCGTCGTCGAAGGCGCGCACCCGCACGATAAACCGCCGGCTCGGGGCCGCCGTCTCCTCCACGGAGACGGCCAGCTCGTTGTGGTGGTCGCGTACCCGCGCCACCTCGCCCCACGGCTGGGTCCACCATTCGTCGTGCGACTGCCGGGTGGTGTCGGTGATGCGCAGCCCGTCGCCGAGCGGCGACGCCCCCCGAAACGCGAAGCCGAGCAGCGAGGGGAGGATCAGCGCGCGGCCGTCGCGGGCAAGACTGTACGTCAGCCGGCCCTCGCGGATCTCCAGCCGGACCTGGTTCCGGCCGTCGGGCGAGGCGATCCGAGCCTGGCCCTGGAGCGGCGCGCCGGGGGCCGCGAGTGTGACGGCGGCAAGCCAGGGCACGAGGAGGCCGGAATGTCGCATGGAGATTCCCAGGAGTCTGGAGGACGGGTCCTGCCGTGCGCGAAAAACTAGGTCCGCCGGTGCCCTTCCGCCAGCGGACCTTGCGCTCCGGGGTCGTGACGCCGAATATGTGACGGGTTTCCCTCGCCCAGACCGTTTCTCCGGGAGCACCGCCCGTGCAGCACATCCAACTCGGCGGGATCGACTACGCGATCCTGACCGTCTACTTCGCCTTCGTGCTCGGGATCGGCGTGGTCCTGCGGCGATCCGTCAAGAGCAGCGAGGACTTCTTTCTCTCGGGACGCTCCATCCCGGCGTGGATCGCCGGGCTGGCATTCATTTCGGCGAACCTGGGCGCGCAGGAAGTGATCGGGATGGGGGCCTCGGGCGCCAAGTACGGGATGATGACGAGCCACTTCTACTGGCTCGGGGCGATCCCCGCCATGGTGTTCGTCGGGATCTTCATGATGCCGTTCTACTACGGCTCGCGCGCGCGCTCGGTGCCGGAGTATCTCAAGCTCCGCTTCGACGAGAAGACCCGGGGCTTCAACGCGATCAGCTTCGCCGTAATGACCGTGTTCTCCTCGGGCATTTCGATGTACGCGCTCGCGAAGCTGCTCGAGCTGGTGCTGGGCTGGAACTTTCACATGAGCGTGGTGCTGTCGGCGGTCATCGTCCTGGTTTACATCTTCCTCGGCGGGCTGACCTCCGCGATCTACAACGAGGTGCTGCAGTTCTTTCTCATCGTCCTGGGCTTTTTCCCGTTGGTGCTCCTCGGGCTCAAGGACGTGGGGGGCTGGGCCGGGCTGACCGCGAAGCTGCAGACCGTTGCGACCAACGCAGGGTACCCCGCGGGGGCCTGGTCCAGCTCGTGGCGCCACTTGGATTCGGCCGGCGCCAACCCCATGGGCGTCGAGTGGTTCGGCCTGGCGATGGGATTGGGGTTCGTGCTGTCGTTCGGGTACTGGTGCACCGACTTTCTGGTCGTCCAGCGGGCCATGGCCGCCGACTCGATGACCGCCGCGCGCCGCACCCCACTGCTCGCTGCGTTTCCCAAAATGCTGTTTCCCGCCCTGGTGATTCTGCCGGGGATGATCGCTATCGCGCTGCACGCCACCCGGGGAGGACTGCTGCCGATCGGCAGCGATGGAACGCCGAACTACAATCTCGCGGTACCCGTGATGCTCGCGCATTACCTGCCCACCGGGCTGCTGGGCCTCGGTCTCACCGCGCTCATGGCGTCCTTCATGTCCGGCATGGCCGGGAACGTCACGGCGTTCAACACCGTGTGGACCTACGACATCTACCAGTCGTATATCCGGCCGGGGCGGTCGGACCGGCACTATCTGCGGATGGGTCATGCGGCCACGGTGTTCGGGATCCTGCTCAGCGTGGCCGCGGCCTACGCCACGACGCGGTTCAACAACATCATGGACATGCTCCAGCTGGTCTTCGCGTTCGTCAACGCGCCGTTGTTTGCGACGTTCCTGCTGGGGATGTTCTGGCGTCGCACGACGGGCCACGGGGCGTTCTTCGGCCTGCTGACCGGTACGGTGGCTGCGGCGGTCCACCACGGGCTGGTGCTGCCACACGGCGCGCTGCCCGGCCTCAAGGGCGGGTTTCTGGGCGCGGTGCTGCACACCTACCCGAGCGAGATGGCGCAGAATTTCTGGACCGCCATCTTCGCGTGGAGCGCCTGCTTCGTGGCGACCATCGTGATTTCGCTGCTCACCCGGGCCAACAAATCGGACGACGACTTGAAGGGGCTGGTGTACGCCTTGACGCCCCGCCTGACGGATCGCGAGATGCCGTGGTACAAGCGACCCGCCACCCTCGGCGTGGTCGTGCTGGGGCTCACCCTCGTGCTCAACCTGATCTTCTGGTGAGACCATAATGAAACTGGACCTGCGACTACCGATCGGGCTAATGTTCACGATTTTCGGCGCGATGCTGACCGGGTACGGGCTGGTGTCAGGCGACGCGATCTACGCCCGGTCGCTCGGGATCAACGTGAACCTGTGGTGGGGACTGGTGTTGCTCGGGTTCGGGCTGGTGATGCTCGGGTTGGCGATCCGCGCGCGCAACGCCGCGGCGTCACCGGAATAGGTACTGCCCCTGCCGGTGCACCGTGCCCCGTTTGGAGTGACGCCGGACGGAACCCCCGTCGAGCTGTTCACCCTGACCAACGCCCAGGGAACCCAGCTCTCCGCCATGAGCTACGGCGGGATCATCGTCTCGCTGCGGGTGCGCGACCGTACGGGCAACCTGGGCGACATCGTCCTGGGCTTCGACTCGCTCGCCGGCTACCTGAAGCACTCCGCCTACTTCGGCGCGATCGTCGGCCGCTACGGCAACCGGATCAGTAAGGGGCGGTTCACCCTCGACGGCAAGACCTACCGGCTCGCGATCAACGATGGACCCAATCACCTGCACGGGGGGGTCAAGGGGTTCGACAAGGTCGTCTGGCAGGCGGAGCCCTTTACCAACGACCGCGGCAGGGGCCTCGCGTTGAGCCACACCAGCCCGGACGGCGACGAGGGCTATCCGGGCACGCTCAGGGCGCAGGTGCAGTATCTCCTCACCGACGGCGACGAGCTGGTGGTGGACTTCGAGGCGACCAGCGACGCTCCCACGCCCATCAACCTCACGCAGCATAGCTACTTCAACCTGGCTTGCCGCCGCGATGTCCTCGGCCACGAGCTCATGATCGCCGCCGACTGGTTCACCCCAGTGGACTCCACCCTGATCCCCACGGGCGGGATCGCCCCGGTAGCGGGCACACCGCTCGACTTCCGCACACCGACGGCGATCGGCGCGCGCATCAATGACCTGGATCGGCAGCTCGAGTACGCCGGCGGCTACGACCACAACTTTGTGCTTCGTAGCGGGACTCCCGGGCCGGTCCACGTGGCGCGCGTCGTCGAGCCCACCACGGGGCGCACGCTCGACGTCTCCACGACCGAACCCGGCCTGCAGTTCTTCTCCGGCAACTCCCTTGACGGTACCATCACCGGCAAGGGCGGCCAGGGGTACCGCCATCGCTCGGGCTTCTGCCTCGAGACGCAGCACTACCCCGACTCGCCCAACCAGCCGGGATTCCCATCGACCATTCTCCGGCCGGGTTACCAGTACCGGTCGCGGACGGTGTTCGCGTTTGGGATCGTGCCGTAGGCGCACGGTGGCCCACAGATTTCACAGATAGGCTGCTGAGTTGGCTCGCCGGGGACAATAGGTGTGATTAATCGGTGCGCGCGGCACGGTTCGCCAAGCCCGCTCGAGGGGGATCAGCGCGCGCTCAACTCCGAAGCGGCGGGGAGGACGTTGCCGCCGGCGTCGAACAGCGCGAGCGAGCCACTGCCCCAGACGAAGAGTCCCGGTACCTGGATCGCCTCCGGATACCACCACACCACGCCGGCGCCGCGCCCGCCCGGCACCGCCGCGACCGCCGCGACAAGATCCCTCAGGAACTGCGCCTGCCCCGACGAAGAGACCGGCCAGGTCATGGCGGCGCGGTTCGTGGCCATGGCTTCCCAGCCACCGGCTCGCCAGGGGTAGGATGTCTCGACCACCATGATGTCCCGCCCGTAGTGCAGGGCCGTGGCGTGCAGGTTGGCCGTGAGGTCGGCCAGGGTGCCGTGCCACCAGGGGTAGTAGCTCAGGCCAATGACATCGTACGGCACGCCCGACGCGTCCATGTGGTCGAAGAACCATTGGGTGCCGCCGATGCTCCCGCCCTCTGAGTAGTGCAGCATGATGCGGACCGACTCGCCAGGGCCGAGCGCCCCACGGACGCCGCGGATGCCGGCCTTGAGCAGCCGGGTGAACTGGTCCCACTGCGCGGGCGTGTCATTGCCGGTGCCACCCACTTGTCCGAGCGGCCAGAGCAGTCCGCCGTCGATTTCGTTCCCTACCTGCACGATGTCCGGCAGCGCGCCCGCCTGCTTGAGCCGGGTGATGACGCCGGTCGTGTAGGCCTCGACCTGCTGCTCCAGCGCGTCGAAGCCGAGGGCGGCCCAGGCGGCCGGTATCATCTGGTGGCCGGGATCAGCCCAGGTGTCGGAGTAATGAAGGTCGAGCAGGAGCTTGGCGCCGGCTGCCTTGGCCCGGCCGGCAATGCGTACCGTGTAGTCGAGGTCGTTGACCTGTACCTCATCATGATTGGGATTCACGAAGAGGCGCAGCCGGAGGACGTTGCTGCCGTGGGCGCGCAGGATCGCGATGGCGTCGCCGGTCTGGCCGCCATCCCGGAACACGCCGCCGGCCTGCTCGATCCGCTCCAGGGCCGAGACGTCGGCGCCCCGGTACGATAGCGCGGTCCCACCGGGCGGCTGTGGCTCGGTGGCCGCGTTGCCGCAGGCGGCCAGCAGGGCCAGAACGAGCGCTAGCGCCGGCCGAAGCCCAGTAATATCCACTCCACCTCCACGCCGTAACTCCCCGCCGTGACCTTCACCCCCTCCTCCCGCCGCAGCGAGAGCTGCAACCGTTCCACCCGGTCGAGCCGCGGGCCGTCGGTGCTGCCGCCGCGCCCGGCTGCCGGCCCCACCCAGTAGCTCCACTCACCGGGAAATCCCTGCGGGAGCAGGACGCCTCGGCTCACGGTGAAGGCCGCAAGCGGCAGCGACTGCTCGCTCCAGGTGCTGTCCACCGGAACCGCCGCGCTCCAGCTGGTGCCATCGTCCTCCATCAGCGTGACGTTGAGGACTTGGCGGGGCCCCAGGCCACGCAGCCGTACCTGCAAAGCCGTAGCACCGGCGACCGTCTCCTTCCGCGCGCCGATCCGGTCCTTGATCACCAGCGACGCCGTGTAGTCAGCCGGGCTCCAACCGCTCGGGTCCACCGGCAGCTCGAAGTGCATGACCGGCTGGCCGGTGACCCCGGAAACGCCCAGGCGGAAGAGCCCGCGGCGTCCGGCGTCGCCGATCCGGGTGAAGGCCAGCCGCGCCGCGTCGGTGCGGGGGGTGAACAGCGCGAGCGGCGTCTCCGGGCCGGCCACATCCACTTTCCATGAAGCCTGTCCGAAATAATCCCAGCTCCAGGGCTGGCTGTGCAGGCCCTGGGGGAAGGTGATCGCGCTGTCGCGACGGAAGACCGTGACGACGAACTCTGAGGGTCCTTCGCGCATTCCGGCGGCCGGAACGGTTGCGACGTATTCGTAGGACCCCGCGCTCCGCAGCGGGAAGCCATGATACCAGTCGGCCGCCGTTCGCCGGATGAACAACGTTGCCGAGTCGGGTGGCGAGGCGTCGACGATGCGCACTCGGAGCTCGGCATCGCGCCCCGTCAGGTACTCGGGCGCGGCCAGCGATTGGACCGAAGGCGGCAGCGAATCGGGCGGAGGCGCGTGGTACTCGGCGAAGCCGATGGCACCCACGTACGCCGGCAGGCCGGCAACGTCCACCGGCCCGGCGGCACTCAAGACGTAGACACCGGGGGTCACTATGAAGCGGCCCCCGGCGGCCAGCTCGGTGCGCGGGTTACCCGCCGTGATCGGCTGCACGGTGAAGGAGGTGCCGAGGTCCGGCAACGCGACCGTCATGGGCCAGGCTCGGCGGATCGCGCGGGTCACGATCTTGTTGGGGTTCGGCGGCTCGAACGGGTCGCGCACCGGCACGGCGTCCGGATAGACCTCGAGGCGCCAGAGTCCCGGTCGCACCTTGTCCAGGAAGTAGACTCCCTCTCCCTGGTAGGTCACGGTGGGGGAGGAGCCGTACCCGGCGATGCGACGCAGCGCGGCCGGGTCTTTCGGCGTGGAGCGGGTCGATCCGGCATAGAGGAACGCGTCGGCTGCCAGCAGCTCGCCCAGGTTGGCTTCGGAGGAGACGCGGAAGTCGCCGAACCGGCTGTTCTCGGGATAAGTGCCGTACGAGCCCAACCGGGGCAGCCGGTGCATCGCCTCGGCGGCAACGATGGCGCTCATGGCCTTGCGCGGGGTGTACCCGAGGCTCAGGTAGTGGGTCTGCCAGCCCAGGTTACGCGACGCGGTCGCCTGCATGTCGTAGGCGAACATGAGGGCGGCCTGCGCGCCCACGCCTCGCATCGTCCGAGCCATGGCCGGATACATCGTGCCGGTGCGCAGGTCGGGGCTGTCGAATTCGTAGACGATGCGCGGCATCCGGGCCAGCTCGGGGCGCAGCATGTCGGGAAAGGCGTCGGCGGTGCGAAGGTAATTGCCTTCCAGCTCGTGGCCTGAGTTGAGGCCGGTGGGATACCAGCCGAAGGTCACACCCTGCGCCCGGCTACGCCCGA
>JBGPVQ010000130.1:0-7175 GCA_041491785.1 Gemmatimonadota bacterium
AACGCCGACCGGCAGCTCACCGATGCCGAGTCCCAGCTGGTGCAGCTCAGGACCAACCTCAACAGCAACCGGCTCAATCAGGCCTCGATCGTAGCGGACCTGCGCTCGCAGTATCAGGACGCCAAGCGCCGCGCCGAGGCCGGTGCGGAATTGCTGAAGCAGGGGCTCATCATCCCGCTGGATCAGCAGCAGGCCCAGGACAAGGCGGACGCGTTGGCCGAGCGGGTCAAGATCGAGGATGAGCGCCTCAAGCTCCTCACCTCGACCATCGCCGACCAGATCAGGGTCCAGGAGGAGCAGGTCGCGCGAATTCGGTCGATCGCGGCATTCCAGCATGGGCTCAAGGCGTCGATGGTGGTGCGGGCCGGCATTCACGGCGTGCTCCGGGAGGTGCCGCTCCAAAGCGGCCAGTATGCGACGGCGGGGACCACGCTGGCTCGGGTCGATCCTCTTCCGCTCCGTCTCAAGGCGGTGCTGCGGATTCCCGAGACCCAGGCCAAGGATCTCGCAATCGGTCAGAAGGCGGCCATCGACACTCGGAACGGCGTCGCGGCGGGGCACGTGAGCCGGATCGACCCCGCCTCCTCCAACGGAACCGTCGCGGTGGACGTCGCATTGGATGCCGCCCCGCCCGCGGGCGCCCGATCCGACCTCAGCGTCGATGGAGTAATCGAAATCGCCCGCCTCAAGAACGTGCTCTATACCGGACGGCCCGCCTACGGCCAGAGCGAGTCGACCGTCGGGCTCTTCAAGGTCGTCGAAGGCGGCAACTACGCGCAGCGGATCTCGGTGCGGGTGGGCCGGACCTCGGTGAACAGCGTCGAGCTCAAGGATGGCCTTGCCCCCGGCGACGTGGTGATCCTGTCGGACATGTCGCGGTGGGACAACGTGGATCGCGTGCGCATCAGATAGGGAGCTCGCGGGCTCCCTGGTTCCCTCGTTCCCTGGCTCCCTTAGGAAGGATTCCAACATGTCCACCGCGCCCGGCGAAACCCTGATCAACCTCGACGGCATCAAGAAGGTGTTCCTCACCGACGAGCTGGAAACCCACGCCCTCTCCGAAATCCACCTCCGGATCGCCAAGGGAGAGTACGTCTCGATCTCCGGCCCCTCGGGATGCGGCAAGACGACCCTGCTCTCGATCCTGGGCCTGCTCGACACCCCGAGCGGGGGGACCTACACCCTCGCCGGTCACTCGGTGGAGAGTCTGACCCCGTCGGAGCGCGCGCGGGTTCGCAACCGGCAGATCGGGTTCATCTTCCAGGCCTTCAATCTGATCGGTGATCTCACCGTGTACGAGAACGTCGAGCTGCCGCTCACCTACCGCGGCATGGCCTCGTCCGAGCGCCAGCAGCGGGTGACCAGCGCGTTGGAACGCGTCGGAATGGCCCACCGCATGAAGCACTATCCCTCCCAGCTGTCGGGCGGCCAGCAGCAGCGGGTGGCGGTGGCGCGCGCGGTCGCGGGGGAGCCGGCCATCCTGCTCGCCGACGAGCCCACCGGAAACCTCGATTCCCAGAACGGCGAGGCGGTCATGGAGCTGCTGCGTGAGCTGCACCGGGGCGGCGCGACGATCTGCATGGTGACCCACGACCCGCGCTACGCCCGCTGGGCGGATCGCGAGGTGAAGCTGTTCGACGGCAAGGTGGTGGAGGAAGAAGCGGGTTCCCGCGTCGACGTGCACCACTAGCCGCGATGAGCCTTTTCGCCGAGCTCCCGCGCGCCGCCCGGTCCCTTGCGCGGGCACCCGCCCTCGTGGCGGTCGCCGTGCTGTCGCTGGGGCTCGGTATCGGCGCCAACGCGACGATCTTCGATTTCGTCAATGCCATTGAATTCCGGCCCCTGCCATTTCCGCAATCCGATCGCTTGATGGATGTGAGCGAGGAGAATGCCCGGGAGCTGTGCCATGGCTGCGGTGTGGGCACTGCGTGGCCCACCTTCCAGGTGTGGCGGGAGAGTGCCCGGAGCTTCACGGGGCTCGGTGCGTACCACGAGGAGGCCTATGCGCTGGCGGGCGAGGGCGAGCCCGAACGGGTGGGAGGCGCCGCAATCACGGCAAACGTCTTCTCGATTCTCGGAGTCGCCCCGGTCCTCGGGCGCCAGCTGACATCCGAGGACGATGCTGCTGGCACTCCGGGCGTAGTCCTGCTCGGCTACGGGCTCTGGATCCGCCGCTACGGGGGGGACACCACCCTGATCGGCAAGACGGTGCGGGTCAACGGCATCGTGCGCACGGTCGTCGGCGTCATGCCGCCGCGCTTCGGCTTCCCCGAATTCGCGTCCCTCTGGCTCCCGATGGCCGGTGAGGACGCCCTTACCCGCTCCTCCGAGCGCGAAATCGGCGTGGTGGGTCGGCTCAAGACTGGAGTCTCCGAGGCGCAGGCGGGGGCGGAAATGGCGAGTATCTCCGCCTGGCTCGCCGCGCGGGATTCCGCGACCTACCATGGGTGGACGGCGGCGGTGGGCGGACTCAAACAGGATATCTCGAACGACACCAGCGGCGAGGCGTTCCTGCTCGCGCTCGGGGCGTCCGGGTTCGTGCTCCTCATCGCCTGCGCCAATCTCGCGAATCTCTTTCTCGTCCGCGCCGCCTCGCGGGCCCGGGAGCTTGCCGTCCGGGTGGCGCTGGGTGCCAGCCGCGGCCGGATCGCGGCGCAGGTGCTTGCGGAGTCGACCCTGCTTGGCCTGGCGGGCGGAGTGCTGGGCCTCCTCCTCTCTCTGTGGGGCGTGCGCTTCGTCACCGACCTTATCAACAGCGCGATGCCGTTCTGGATCCAGCTGGGCGTCGATTGGCGTTTTCTGCTCTACACCATCCTGCTGTCGCTCCTGGCGGGGCTCGGATTCGGACTGGCGCCGGCGATCCGCGCCTCGCGCATCGACCTGAACGAGGCGCTCAAGACCGGCGCGGCCGGCGTCACTGCGGGACGGCGCGACAGTCGGCTGCGTGGCACGCTGGCGGTGGCGCAGATCGCCTTGGCCATCGTGCTCCTGGTAGGCGCCGGCCTCATGATCAAGTCCTTCCTGGTGGAGCGCAACATCGAGGACCTCGGCTACAATCCGCGCGGCGTGCTCACCGCCCGGCTCCAGCTCGCGAGCCCACGCTACCGGGACCCGGCCCAAGTTCGACTTCTGCAGGATCAATTGCTGGAGCGGCTTCGGGTTCAGCCGATGATCGAGTCGGCCGCGATCGAGCGCCCGGTCTTTCTGAATTCGTTTGTCGGCACCGCGACCCGCGTCCGCCTGGAGGGCGCGGCGGACCCGGTGCCGATGGGCCGCGGCCCGGGCCACGGTAACGCCGTCACCGGCGATTACTTCCGCATGATGGAGATCCCGATCCTGTCGGGCCGGGGCATCGCGGCGACCGATCGAGAGGGCGCTCCGCCGGTGGTCGTGGTCAACCATCAGGCGGCGTCCCTCTACTGGCCTGGGAGCCAGCCCATCGGCAAGCGGCTCCAGATCGACCGCGGCGCTTGGCTTACGGTGGTGGGTGTGGCGGCTGACGTGGCCAACCACCCGTTCGGCCGGGGGAGCATTCCTCTCCTCTATACCTCCGCGGCGCAGGACTCGGCGCGGCCCTTTCGCCTCATGATTCGCTTCCATGGCGAGCCCGCGACCGCGGCGGCCACCCTGAAGGCGGTGGCGCGCACCGTCGACGCCGACGAGCCGGTCGAAGACGTCATGACCCTTGAAGCCGATCTGGCTCAGATGGTGTCCCCGGTACGCTTCATGGCCCTCCTGCTCGGGGCACTCGGCGGCATCGCGCTCGCGCTCGCCGCGTTCGGGATCTACGGGACGATGTCCTATCTGGTCACCCGGCGCACCCGCGAGCTCGGCATCCGGATGGCTCTGGGCGCCGACAGCCGCGGCCTTCGTCGCTTCGTGCTCAGCCGGGGGCTTCGGCTGGCCCTGCTCGGTCTTGGAATCGGGCTTCCCGCCGCGTTCGGACTGACCCGCCTCATGCGGGGCCTGCTCTTCAGTGTGAGCCCGGGCGATCCGATGGTCTTCGGAGCGGTCGGACTCCTGCTGGCGGGGATCGCGGTGCTGGCGTGCTGGCGGCCGGCGCGGCGCGCCACGCAGGTCGATCCCCTTGAGGCGCTTCGGGCGGAATGATGCCATGACGGCGCTCCTCTCGGATCTTCGCTACGCCTGGCGCACGCTGCTTCGCACCCCCGGGTTCGTCGCGGTGGCCGTGCTGTCTCTCGCGGTGGGGATCGGTGCCAACACCACGATCTTCAGCGTCGTGAGCGGCCTGCTCTTCCGTCCGCTCCCGGTCGCCCGGCCGCACGAGGTTGTCGGCCTCTTCACCAGCGATTTCAGCGGTCCGCCGTTCGGCGCGTCGGCCTTCGCGGACTATCGCGACATCGCGGCGCAGTCAACCACTCTCCGCGGCCTCGCCGCGCACGCGTTGCAGCCGGTCAGCCTGAGCGCCGGAGGCACCACCGAACGGCTCGCCGCCGAATTGGTGAGCGCCAACTACTTCGACGTCCTGGAAGTGCGGCCGGTGCTCGGGCGAGGGTTCCTCCCCGACGAGGGGGATCCGCTGCACCCGGTGCCGGTCGTCGTGTTGAGTCACGCCGTGTGGTCCGGCAACTTCGGCGCGGACCGGAGGATTCTCGGGCGAAGCATCACGCTGAGCGGCCGGTCGGTGACCGTCGTGGGGGTGATGCCACCGGGTTTTCAGGGCATCCTCCGCGGATTGAGACTCGACGTCTGGCTTCCCGCCCCGATGCAGGCGGTGCTCGATCCGGCAGCCGAGGTCTGGAGTCGCGGCAATCGCTCGTACCTCCTCACCGGTCGCCTGAAGCCGGGGGCCACCGTGGCGGCGGCGCAGGCTGAGATGTCGGTCCTGGCCGAGCGGTTTCACCGGGTGCATCCGGCGGAGTGGACCGACGTGCGGGGCGCCGGCCGGCGGCTCACCGTCCTCGCCGAACCCCAGATTCGGATTTCGCCGCCCGACGCACGGGGGCCCGCCGTCGCCGGCTCGGTGCTCCTCATGGTGGTGGTCGGGCTGGTTCTGCTCGTGGCCTGCGCCAACCTGGCGGGCTTGCTGCTGGCGCGCGCCGCATCGCGCCGGCGCGAAATCGCCATTCGCCTCGCCCTCGGGGCGACCCGCGTCCGGTTGATCCGGCAGTTCATCTCCGAGAGCGCGCTCGTCAGCTGTATCGGCGGCGGGCTCGGCCTGCTGTTTACCGCGTGGGCTACTCGTCTCCTGCAGCGCTTTCAGCCCCCGGTAGGGGTGCCGGTGCGCCTGGAGCTTCCAGTGGATGCCAGGGTCCTCGGCTTCGCGCTGGGCATCTCCCTCGTTACCGGTGTGCTGCTCGGGCTGGTGCCATCGCTCCAGGCCTCGCGCTCCTCGCTGGTGCCCGCGCTCAAGGAGGAGTCGAGTTTCTCGGGCCGCCCGACCCGGACCCGGCTGCGGGAGGCATTCGTCATCGGGCAGGTCGCTCTCTCGTTCCTCCTGCTCATCGCTGCCGGGCTCTTTCTCCGGAGCTTGGGCAAGGCCAATGCCATCGATCCCGGCTTCGGCGCCCGCCAGGGGGCGATGGCCTCAGTGGACCTGTCGCTCAACGGATACCCCCAGGAGCGGGGCCGGCTGCTGCAGCGCTCGGCGCTCGAGCGGCTTCGCGGCACGCCGGGAATCGAAGCGGCGGCCTGGACCACAATGGTTCCTCTCGCCCTGGGCGGCACCAGCCGGCGGGGCATGAGCATTCGCGGGTACACGCGGCAACGCGGCGAGGACCTGGAGTTCCCCTACGCCATCGTCTCGGACGGTTACTTCGAAACGATGCAGGTGGACATCATTCGCGGTCGAGCGCTGGATGAGCGGGACCGGGTCGGCGCGCCGGGGGCGGTGGTGGTGAACCAGACCTTCGCGCGCCGATTCTGGCCGGGTGCGGATCCCCTCGGAAAAGACTTAAGTGTCCGCGGACCCGAGGGACCGTTCCTGACGGTGGTGGGCGTCGCTCGGGACGGCAAGTATCAGACGATGGGCGAGGACCCCCCGCCCTTCGTGTACTTCCCGCTCGAACAGGACTACCGGCCGACGCTCACCCTGGTGGCCCGGACCCAGGGGGATGCCGGTGCCGCGGTTCGCGCGGTGCGCGCGAGCCTGCTGGCGTCGGATCCCGATCTGCCGATCTTCGGCGCCCAGACCCTGGGCGAGCACCTGGCGCTCACGCTGCTGCCGCAGCGGGTCGCGGCGATCGTCCTGGGAAGCTTCGGAGGAGTGGCGTTGCTGCTCGCCACGATGGGGGTGTACGGAATCGTCGCGTTCAGCGTGAGCCAGCGCGTGCGCGAGATCGGCGTGCGGGTGGCGCTGGGTGCCGCCGGCGGGGACGTGATCCGGTTGATGGTCATCAATGGGATCCGGCCCGTGGCCATCGGCGTGGGTGTTGGATTCCTCGCGGCGCTCGCCGCGACCCGCCTCCTCAGGAGTTTCCTCACCGGGGTCAGCCCGACCGATCCGGTGACCTTTGCGGCCGTGATCCTCGCGTTCCTTTCCGTGGCCCTCTGCGCGGCCCTGCTGCCCGCCCGCCGTGCCGCCCGGATCGATCCGCTCATCGCACTGCGAGCCGAATGATGGGAATTCTGATGCAGGACCTCCGCTACGCCCTCCGCTCCCTCGCCCGAGTTCCCGGCTTCTCCGCGGCGGCGATTCTCTCGCTCGGCCTCGGCATCGGGGCGGTGACCACGATCTTCACCTGGACCGACCGCTGGGTGCTCAACCCGCTCCCCGCGGTCCGGAACACCGATCGCCTGGCCTACCTCCAGACTCGGGCCCCAGGCGGGGGAAGCTGGTCGATTTCCTATCCGTCCTATCGTGACTGGCGGGAACGGTCCCACGCGTTCGAGGGGATCACCGTCTTCAACCTGCAGCAGGTTGGCCTCCGAATCGACGGCGGGACGGAGCGGGCCTGGGCGATGGTCGCCTCGGCCAATTACTTCGAAGTGCTCGGGGTGCCGATGCAGCTGGGCCGCGGCTTTCGGGAGGAGGAGGAGCGCGGGGCAACGCAGGTCGCGGTGCTGGGATACTCGTTCTGGCAGCGCCGGTTCAAGGGCGACTCGGGTGTGCTCAATCGGGTGCTCACGCTCAACGGCCACGGATTCACCGTCATCGGCGTCGCGGCGCCTCGATTCGGCGGCGCGTACGTCGGGCTGAGCATGGATCTCTACCT
>JBGPVQ010000131.1:0-7148 GCA_041491785.1 Gemmatimonadota bacterium
CGGCCCGGCGGACGCGCCGGCGTTCTTTCGAGGCCTGGGGTGGGAGGAGCGGGAATTCCGCTCAATCTTCCACGAAGGCATCCGGCTCAAGCGCACGATCCCGTTCGCGGGGTTGTGGGTTCTGTTGGGCCGCTTGATGGGCGCAAGGCGGCGGGCCGAGATGCAGCGGTTTTCCGGAGTCTCACTGATGGAACCGGCGGAGGCTCTATGAGCACATTGGCGCGGCGGCTGACGACCTGGGGCGGGATCGCGGGAGCGGGCGGCGCAATCTACGTCGCCGACCGCGGTACCGAATCGCAGATCGCCCAGCCGATCGGCCGGGTGTATGACGCGACTCAGCAGGTGTTCAAGGAACTGACCATCACGGAGAAGCGCACGGTGAACGAGCAGGACGGCGGGGTCACCAAGCGCACCCTGGAAGGCACCACCTCGGATCGCGATGTCTCGGTCTCCCTCAAGACCGAGGGCAGCGGCACCCACGTGGAGGTGCTGGTCAAGAAGTCCGCGGTAACGTGGGATAAGGACTTCGCGCGCACGATCCTGGACCGGATCGTGGCGCTTTCAAAATGATCGGAGTTTCGAAGCCTTAGGCCCCGTAGGGGACCCAGATGTTCTTGACCTGGGTGGCTTCCCGGAGGAATTCCTCGCCCTGACCCTCGTGGCTATCGAGCCAGTCCTTCGGCTCCCAGTCGGTCCAGGTGCGTTTCATGTTGCCCGCCGACAGCTTTTCCACTTCGGCGCAGACTTCCCGGGGTGCGAAGCACCAGATGCCGTCGACGTCATCGTGCGCGGCCAGTACGGGCGCCAGCTCCTGCCTCGATCCGGTGACGATGTTGATCACGCCCCCGGGAACGTCCGAGGTATCGAAGACTTGGTACAGATCGGTGGCCGGCAACGGCCAGCGTTCGCTGGGCACCGCGACCACGGGGTTTCCCATCGCCACGGCCGGAAGCACGAGGGAGAGGAATCCCAGCAGCGGCGCTTCGGCCGGGGCCACCAGACCCAGGACGCCAATCGGCTCGTTCATGGCCAGGGTGACGTTGCGGAACGGTGTGGCGTGGACCCGGCCGTCGTACTTGTCGGCCCATGCCGCGTAGCAGAAGGCCCGGTGGATCGCGGCTGCCACCTCCTCGGCGCTCGCCTCGGCGGAGCCGCCGGTGAGCGTCACCAGCCGTTCGACGAATTCGTTCTCCCGCACCGCCAGATTCTCCGCGAAATAGTAGAGCACCTGGGCGCGGGTATGCGCGGCGGCCCGGGCCCAGCCCTCCTCCGCCTTGTGGGCGGCCTCGACCGCATTCCGTACATCCTTGCGGTTTCCCCGGCCGACCTCCGCCACCCGTCGGCCCGATGGATCGAGGACCGGCAGCGCATACCCGGAGTCGGGGCGGACCTGCTTGCCCCCGATGTAGAGCTTGGGGGTCCGATCGATCGGCGGCAGGGTGGCCGGTGCTGCGACGACGAAGGTATCGGTGTTCTGGAGCTGGGCCCGGGCGTGCGGGCTTCCGCTCTCGACGGGAGCGGGCTTGCGCGGCCCCGCCGGGTGCCGGGCCGCTCTGACGTACTCCCAGAGTCCCTCCTTGCCCCCTTCCCTCCCGAACCCGGACTCACGATACCCGCCGAACCCCGAGGCCGCATCGAACATGTTGGTGCAGTTGACCCACACCGTGCCAGCCTTGAGCTGCGGGGCGATGTCGAGGGCGGTGTTGAGATTCTCGCTCCAGACGCTGGCCGCGAGGCCGTAGCGGGTATTGTTGGCGATGTCTACCGACTCCGCCGGGGTGCGGAACGTCATGAGTACCACCACCGGGCCGAAGATTTCGACTTGGGCGATGGTCGCGGCCGGGGTGACGTCGGTGAAGAGCGTCGGAGGATAGAACAGCCCCTCCTTAGGAGCGCTCCAGCTCGGCTGCCAGCAGGTGGCGCCCTCGTCGATGCCCTGCTGCACCAGCCCCTGAATCTTCTCCAGCTGCACCGGGGCCACGATCGCCCCGATATCCACCGATTTGTCGAGCGGGCTGCCGACCCGAAGCGTCTCCATCCGGGCCCGGAGCTTTTCGACCAGTCGTACGGCCACGCTCTCCTGCACCAGGATGCGGGATCCGGCGCAACAGACTTGGCCCTGGTTGAACCAGATGGCGTCAACCACGCCCTCGACCACGCTGTCGAGGTCGGCGTCCTCGAAGACGATGAACGGCGACTTCCCTCCGAGCTCGAGCGAAAGCCGCTTCCCGCTCCCGGCCGTGGCCGTCCGGATGATCCGGCCCACCTCGGTCGAGCCGGTGAACGCGATTTTGTCGACCCCCGGGTGATCCACCAGCGCGGCGCCGGTCTTCCCGTCGCCGGTGAGGATGTTGATCACGCCCCGAGGCACGCCGAGGGCGTGGCAGAGATCGGCGAAGAGCAACGCGGTCAGCGAGGTGAACTCCGCGGGCTTCAGCACCACCGTGTTTCCCATGGCGAGCGCCGGCGCGATCTTCCACGCCAGCATCAGCAACGGAAAATTCCAGGGGATGATCTGGCCCACGACCCCCACCGGCCCGTGCCCCGGGAGCTCGGTGTCCATCAATTCCGCCCAGCCGGCGTGATGGTAGAAGTGCCGCGCCACGAGGGGGATGTCGATGTCCCGCGATTCGCGGATCGGCTTCCCGTTGTCGAGTGACTCCACCACCGCGAAGAGCCGGCTGTTGCGCTGGACCTCCCGCGCAATGGCGTAGAGCCAGCGGGCCCGGCCGTGGCCGCCCAGCGCCCACCAGCCGGGCTGCGCCGCGCGGGCGGCCGCGACCGCGGCGTCGACATCTCGCTTCGACCCTTGCGCCACCTTCGCGAGCTCGGCCCCGGTAGCCGGGTTGATGGTGGCGAAGTGCTCCGGCGGCGCGGGGTCCGCCCAGGCACCGTTGAGATAGTGGCCGAAGACCTTTTTGTGCTGCTCGAGCCAGGCTTGGGCGGTGGCCGCTGATTCCGGCGCCTGGCCCCAGGCCATGGTTTCAAAAGCATCACGAATGGACGTCATGATCAGGCCATGGGGTGACGATGCGCGGCACTGTACCGCCCGGTGGCGTGGTGCTCGAGCTGCCGCTCGACGTCGGTCAGGAGACTGCTGGCGCCGAATCGAAACAGGTCCGGTCGGAGCCACCGGTCACCCAGTTCATCCTTGATCATCGCGAGCCAGTCGAGCGATTGCCTGGCGGTGCGGATGCCGCCGGCGGGCTTGAGGCCGACGAAGTGGCCGGTTCGTTCGCGGAACTCCCGAATCTGCCGAGCCATTACGAGGCCGAAGGGCACCGTGGCATTGACGCTCTCTTTGCCGGTGGAGGTCTTGATGAAATCGGCGCCGGCCATCATGGCCACCACGCTCGCGCGGGCCACCTCGCGGAGCGTACCGAGCTCGCCGGTGGCCAGAATCGCCTTGAGGTGGGCCGGACCGCAGGCGGCGCGGAACGCCTTCACCTCGTCGTAGAGCGCGCTCCAGTTGCCGGTGAGGACATGCGCCCGGGTAATGACGATGTCGATTTCCCGGGCACCGGCGGCCACCGAAGCCTCGATTTCCCCGATGCGCAGTGGGAGCGGGGAGAGCCCGGCCGGGAATCCGGCCGAGACCGCCGCCACCGGAATCCCGCTCCCCTCCAGTGCCCTGACCGCCGTTTCGACGAAGGCGTAGTACACGCAGACCGCCCCGACGTGGATGTCGAGGTCGCCGACACCGAGTTCGTCCAGCAGGTCCCGCCGGACCGGGTGGCGCGCCTTGGCGCACAGCCGGAGAACCCGGCCCGGCGTGTCGTCACCCAGAAGGGTGGTCAGGTCCATGAGCGTGATGACCCGGAGCAGCCACCCCGCCTGCCAGGTGGTCTTGACCGAGCGGCGGGTGGGAATCGTCGCGGCGCGGCGCTCGACCGCGCTCCGGTTGATCCGGATGTCCCGGATCCAGCCCAGGTCGAGGGGCATGCCGGGGTTGCGGGGAAAAGTCGCCGAAGGCTGGGGCGGCGCCACGGGCCGCTGGGCTTGAGCGGCCCCATAACGCGTGGTGCGGGTGGGGGTGGCCATGACCAAAAGAAGGTAGCGTCCCGGTAGGCCGGTGTCACCATCGACGGCCGAGGCCTTGGGGGGCGGGAGCTGCCAGGGACTCTGGCGCAACTCCTTGTCGCGCGGCATCTTTGCCCTTTCCCGACCGAATCGACCAGCCGCTCAATGACCGAAGTCCTCGACCGCCTCCGCACCTCGCTCGCCGACCGGTACCGCCTGGATCGGGAGCTGGGGGCGGGTGGGATGGCCACGGTCTATCTGGCCCAGGACCTCCGCCATGAGCGCAAGGTCGCGATCAAGGTTCTCCATCCCGAGCTCGGCGCCGTCCTCGGCAGCGACCGCTTCCTCTCCGAGATCAAGACCACCGCGAATCTCTCCCACCCGAACATCCTGCAGCTCTTCGACTCGGGGATCGCCGACGGACTCCTGTACTACGTCATGCCGTTCGTGGACGGGGAGACGCTTCGCTCCCGCCTCACACGGGAGAAACAGCTCCCCATAGACAATGCCGTGGCCATCGCGCGGGGCGCGGCGGCGGCGCTCGACTACGCCCACCGCCACGGGGTGATCCACCGCGATATCAAGCCGGAGAACATCCTCCTCCAGGACGGCCAACCGCTGGTCGCGGACTTCGGGATCGCGCTCGCGGTGAAGGCCGCGGGCGGGGTGCGCCTCACCCAGACGGGGCTCTCGCTCGGCACGCCACAGTATATGAGCCCGGAGCAGGCGACGGGGGAGCGGGAGCTCGACGCCAGGAGCGATGTCTACGCCCTCGGCGCGGTGCTCTACGAGATGATCAGCGGGGAGCCCCCCTTCAGCGGGACCACGACGCAGGCGATCATCGCCAAGCTGATGACCGAGGAGCCCCGGCCGGTGTCGGTGCTCCGGAGGGCGGTTCCCCCGGGGATCGAAGAAGCCGTGCACCGGGCGCTGGAGAAGCTGCCGGCGGACCGGTTTGCCACCGCGGCGCAGTTTGCCGACGCGCTCGGGCGGCCCGATGCAGCGGTGACCGTGAGCCGCACCCGGAGCGTGCCGGGAGCGGCTCCGCGAGGCCGGCCGAGCCTGGCGCAGTGGGTCTCGGTGGGCGCCACGATCGCGGCGATCTCCGCGGTGATCGGCTGGGTGGTCGGGCACGGGAGCGCGGGGAGCGGCGGGCGCGCGGAGGTCCTGCCCTCCCGCCTGGACCTTCTGGCGCCTCCGCAGGCGCCGATTCCTAGCGGTGGACTCAACCGCATTCTGGATATCTCGCCCGACGGACAAACGATCGCCTATGCGGCGAGCGGCGTGGCGGCGACGTTCGTGGAGCTCCGGCGGCTCGACGGCGGACTCCTCAAGGCAATTCCCGGCAGCGACAACGTGCTGAATCTGCACCTCTCCCCCGACGGGCGATTCCTCTACGCGCCGCACGGCACCGCGCGCATGCAGCGGATCCCGATCGATGGGGGCAACTGGGTCCCGGTGCCCGGCGTGGATGCCACGTCCTACGTTGCCTGGGCGTCCGATGGAACCATCTGGTGGACCCCCGAGATCAACGGCCGGCTGCGCCGGGTCCGCCCCGGCGCCGATTCCGCCGAGACCCCGCTCCCCAATGACCCCAGGCGCACCGGAAACGCCGAGATCATCCAGCAGGTCCTTCCAGGAGATCGCAAGGCACTCCTCATCGGTGGTCTGGCTACGAACGCAGGGAGCGCACGGCTCGTCGATCTCCGCACCGGGGCCTCGACACCGATCTTTGATTTCCAGGTGGTCGAGATGCGCTTCACCGACGGCGTGCTGGTGTACGCCCGGCCGGATAACACGCTGTTCGCCGTGGCGTTCGATCCCGAAAAGGGAAAGGTCTCGGGGGAACCGGTGCAGCTGGCCGACGACGTCTTCCTGACCGGGTCGGGCGTGGCCGAGTTCGCCGTCTCCCGGAACGGGACGGTGATCTACCTCCCGACCTCCGGGCGCATGCTCGCCGAGGTGGACCGCAGCGGATCGGCCCGGCCCATGATGGAGGCCCA
Source organism: Gemmatimonadota bacterium (assembly GCA_041491785.1). Taxonomy (GTDB): domain Bacteria; phylum Gemmatimonadota; class Gemmatimonadetes; order Gemmatimonadales; family GWC2-71-9; genus JABFSM01. The sequence continues at coordinate 6,024 of JBGPVQ010000131.1, forward strand.
GCTCAACTTTCACAGCCCGCGCTTTTCACCCGACGGTAGGCGGGTCGCGCTGGACAACGTCGGTTCGGATGGCCGGGACGTCTGGATCCTCGAGCGCAGCCAGCGGCAGCTCACCCGCACGACGTTCGACCGGGACGGCCATGACCCGGTCTGGAGCGCCGACGGCCGCTCGATCAGCTATACGTCGTTGCGGACCGGGACGTTTGGCATCTATCGGATCGTCCCGGGGCTCGGGGGCGGCAAGTCGGATTCCCTCGTTGCACACGAATCGCTCGCCTATACCGGGACGCCCCTGGCGGATGGAAAGACGCTGGTCCTGGACGGCACCGACATGAACGGCACGTCCGGGGGCGACGTCGCCCTCGTCCACCTCGGAACCCCGAAACCAATCGAGCTGCTCTTCGCCACCCCCTTCAACGAGGCGTATGCGGTGCCGTCGCCCGACGGCAAGTGGGCCGCATTCACTTCCGATCAGACGGGACACCAGGAGGTGTACGTGCACCCCCTCTCGAAGGAGGGGACGCTGACGCAGATTTCCCTCGATGGGGGCAGCGAGCCGGTGTGGGACCACAGCGGGCGAGAGCTCTTCTATCGGCGGCCGAACGGGGGCAAGGTGGAATTGGTTGCCGCAGAGTTGAAGCTCGGCGCGGAGGTGCAGGTGCTCAAGCGCACTACGCTCTTCGATGCGTCGGACTACGAGCCGGCCCAGCCCCACGCCAACTACGACGTTTCCTCCGACGGACGGACCTTCGCAATGCTCAAGCGGAGTCCGTCGTCGCACCTCGTGGTCATCCAGCATGTGGCGGAGCTGGTCCGTCGAAGCGGGCGCCCCACCGCCAAGTGACCGCCGCCGCTCATCCCGGCATGCCGTGCGCCACCCGCGCGGCGATCAGCGCACGGTTCCGGAAGAGCAGTACGAGCACCATTCCGGCCACGAAGCCCCCCGCGTGCGCCAGGGTCGCCACGCCGCCCGATTCCTTTGCCAGCATCGGCATGCTCTGGAGCATCTGGAGGAGGAACCAGTACCCCAGCATCATGTACGCGGGCACCTGGATCGTCGTCACGAAGACGAAGAGGAACACCACCATGTGCACCCGGACCCGGGGATACAGCACGATGTAGGCC